>CAYSTL010000148.1:0-3939 GCA_964433785.1 uncultured Thermoplasmata archaeon | reverse complement strand
GACAGCAGGGGTGGGAAAACAGGATCAAAATAATAGAATCGTTGAACGAAAGGCCGTATAATTTAAATCAGTTGGCTAAAGAACTAGATGTGAGTTATCGTACTGTAAAACACCACATCGATGTATTATTAGAACATGATCTCGTGACCACATCAGGATCAGGAGATTACGGTGAGGTTTATTTTCTGACCTCTGAACTGGAAAATAATTTAGATCTATTTGAGGATATAAAGGATAAACTTGTGAATATCACATCATCTCCTGAATTATTTCAAAAAGTTTTAGAGCAGACCAACGATGGAGTGATGATAGTAGATAAAAAAGGGGACGTAATATTTGTCAACAAGAGTGTTGAAGATATCACGGGATTTTCTATGAAAAGTCTATTGGGAAATCAGATAAAGTTTTTTTCTGAGGAAGATTTCATAAAGAAAGGTATTGAAGAGATATCAAATGAAAAGGTCTTAACAGGTATAGAGACAGAAGCATTCAAAAAATCTGGAGAGAAGATATTCCTTAGAGTGACCATGGATAGGATCGAGAACGATGGGTTGATGGGATACTCTGTCGTTTTTTCTGATATCACGGAAAATAAGATAGCTAATAAAAGGATAATGGAAAGTGAGGAACGATACAGGAGATTATTTGAAACTGCACAAGATGGTATGCTTATACTGAATGCTGAAACGGGTAAAATAAAAGATGCGAATCCCTACATCCAGGACCTTATCGGATATTCGAAAGAGGAACTGGTCGGAAAGAAGTTGTGGGAGATCGGAACATTTAAGAATGTTGTTGAAAACAGAAATCGATTCGAAGAATTGGTGGATGAAGGATATATCAGGTATGAAGATATGCCTTTAGAAACAAAACAGGGAAATGAAGCGCCTGTAGAATTTGTCAGTAACACTTATGAAGCAGGTGGTGAAAAGGTAGTCCAGTGCAATATCAGGGATATTCAGAAGAGGAAGAAGTCCGAGGAGAGGGAAGAATTCCTGTATTCCTTACTAAGGCATGATGTAAGAAATAAGGTGAATATACTCGATGGTTATCTGGAGCTATTTGAAGAAACAGATCTAACTGAGGATCAGGAAGAATATCTTGAAAAGGCAAAGAATACTACGAATAACGCCCTATATCTGATAAAAAAGGTCAGGAAGTTGAACAAGCTGACTGAAGAGGATTTAGAACTGTATAGTGTTAATTTAAGTTCTATTATCGACAGGGTTTTTTCTGAGTATGAGAACCAATTAAAAGAGAAAGACATCGGAACAGAACTGAGGCTATGTGATTGTAAATTAAAAGCGAACTCATTTCTAGAGGATGTGTTCTCCAACCTGCTGGAAAATTCGATCAATCATTCTAACTGTGATAAGATCAGAGTAGATTGTAAAAACGAAGAAGATTGTATTATCATCTTTGAAGATGATGGCAGAGGGGTACCTGATACTGTAAAAGAAGAAATATTTCAGAGAGGATTCAAAGAAGGAGAGAATGCTGGATCTGGTTTGGGTCTTTACTTAGTCAAGGAGATTGTTGATATTTATGGAGGACAGATAGAGGTGATGGATTCAGAGCTGGGAGGAGCGAGATTCCAGATCATGATGAGGAAGGCCTGAATAGAAAGAAAAGGGTAATTGTAATATAAATTAGTTAAATATATGAGCATGTGTTTTTTTGGTCCTGTTTAATTTAAAGAAGGATTGAAAGATTAAAAAATATCATACAAAATATTCTTGATAGATCTCGTCGAATACCTTGACATAAGTTCTTAATGCTCTGTACGTGTTCAGGTACTCTCCACCTTTCCAAAAAGATATCAGCTTCCAGTAAGGGACCCAGAATTTTAGTTCTAACCTCAATCCATCTGAATTATGGAAAAAGGAATAAAGGGTTTGAGAAGTGCCGTGTTTATACTTATTTTTCACTCTTAGATATCTATACTTTTCATCTTTGATTGTGGTCCTCTTACAGCTCTTTAACGTAGTATAATCATCCTTCATCTGCTCGAATAAATCGTACCTTTTTTTAAGGAACTCATAAATCGCTTTCACATCACTTTTCAGATCGATAACGTCCGAATATTCTTTGAAATAGAAGGGTCTGTCTAGTCTTTTTATATTTGAGTTCACCGTGATATCGTCTTCTTGTTCTTCATCATAGATGAACTCTAGAGTTTTGTACAGTATATTGTAACCAAGCAGTCCAGATTCTCCTTCATATCCTATCTTACTTTCTGAAAGGATAGAACTTTTGAAAGGGATCTTCAAATCGATCTTGATCTTGGTCCTATGATCGTTTAGTTTTTTGAAGTAAAATTCTTTTTTACTGGTATTGACACTGGAGTCGAAGTTCCATATCAGCTTATCACCGTCTTTTTCTATTTCGATCTTATCCGGTCTTTCATATTCACTCTTCGTGATTTGATAACTTCTCAGTTGAAAGTCGTATAGAACTTCCTTTGGAACTTCTACAGTTATCTCGTCTTCGAATCGTAGTGTTTCTGTATCCATGCTTCTAATGCTGTATTCAATATCATAATAATAAAATTTTCATGATTTAGGAGATCTCAGCTTTTTATTATCATAAAAAAGAAAGTCCCGGTTCATATTTTCAATTCGATGCAAAACCGTAATTTGAAGTAGAGTTGAAATTGGATGATGGAACTTTAATACAGTAGATCTAAAAAATAAAAATATGATACATGACCAAAAGGTATAATAGTGAAGGCTTATCATGCCTGGCTGCACTCCAAATAAGGGGTAGATAACATGGATATGGAAGAAAAATTAGAGAAAGCGAATGAATGGATGGAGAAGTTCGGAGAAAACTCTCCTGAGAAGATGGGTGGATTCGGTGAACTGATGGAAGCTGTTGAATCAGAAGGAGCTCTCAGTCCTAAAGATAAAGAACTGATGGCCATCGCACTCTCGATCGCTCATGAATGTGACTGGTGCGTAGCTTTCCACGTGAACGCTGCACTGGAAGCAGGAGCAACAGAGGACGAGATATTGGAATCGGCATGGATGGCTGTTCTCATGGGTGGAGGACCAGCTCTGATGCATGCAGGTTTAGTCCTTGATGCACTGAGGGATCTGAACTGATAACCCTTTACTCCTTTATTTTTAACTCCAAAGTAAATTTTTAATTCCTCTTTCTATGATTTTTAAATCTTTACGATGAGGTTAATAATTTTCATAATTTTTATTGTAAAATGATGAAAAAACTTATGTAACAAAAAGTACTCAAAATCCAAAACACATAACCTACATTTTTTGATATAAGGGGGTCAATTTCATGGCAGAAGATGATGAGGAAGATAGAAAGGATATAAGTGAATTCAACGTAAAATATCTCATTAAAAGGTTCTACAGAGAATATCTGAAACCTAACTTAAGAGTTTATTTACCTTTACAGATCGGTCATGTAGTAGCAGCTATACTTGCTCTTATACCACCTTTACTGCTCAGGAGCATAATCGATGATGCTCTGATGTCTGGAAATATCAGTCAGGTCATCAACCTCACACTGATGGCTCTTGGAGTATTTGGAGCTATAGCAGCTCTTAGAGGGTTGAAGAGTTATTACGGGCATAAGACCGCTCAGAAGATAGTTTATGATATGAGGAACGACCTTTACAGTCATTTCCAGGAGCTTCCCATGAAATTCCACGACAACAAGAAGACTGGAGAACTCATAGCTCGTTTGATCGATGATCTGAACAGGCTCCAGGAGTTTGTACATCATGGTCCTGAAGGTCTTTTTACCGCTGCCACTCAGATAACTGGTACGCTCATAATCTTGTTCTTCTTGAACATACCTTTGACACTGGTAAGCCTGGCATTCACACCTCTCCTGGTGATTTATGGATGGTACCTGATGGGCAGGATGCACAAGGCATTCCGTAGAGTCAGAAGCAAGAAGGCTGACATGACAGAT
>CAYSTL010000147.1:0-3951 GCA_964433785.1 uncultured Thermoplasmata archaeon | reverse complement strand
TACAAGATCATCATCTTTCAGGAAGATGTGTTTTAACACGATGCTCTGGATGTAACCCAGCTCTAGAATATGAAGGGGAACATCTTCATCATGCAGATCTCTTAGCTGAGTTTTTGTCAACATACTTTATAACCCCACATTATCGATGATATTCCATCTTTTGTTTAATTTACCTTTTTCTTTTTTTGGATCTAAACGGATAGGTGAAACAGATTTATTTTTATTTAATAGATCTAGATCAGCATCTAGATGTGTTTTTTCCATAATATATCCCAATCTAGAATTGAGTGATCTGTTATCTACCTTTAAAGCATATTCTACTATCTTTTTTTCATTTATATCAGCTTCTTCAAGAGATTTTTTTATCTCCTGAAAACCGCCAGAATAATGTGGATACAGAATACAATCTATGAACAGCTTTTCAGGTTCTGCTATCATCAATTTATTGTCTGATGTATAGCCAAAGAAATGTTTTGTCTTGACAAATTTGATCTTCTGGTTCTGGACAGTGATATCGTCTTTAGCAACTGAAGTCATCACGAAAACCGTCCTAGGCACCTGAGTAGTGTATCCATATTTGTGTAATCCCGACCATAGAGAAAGGTAGGATGGTTCGATTATGTGGGTAGCTATTTCATAGATATCAGTTTCTTCTAGCTCTTTTGAAGAGATGTATTTTCCTTTCTCTATCCTCTCTATGATGTCCTTGTCTTCCATCCTGCTCAATATGCGGTAGGTATTTTCTCTTGATTCAGATAATATGTTCGAGGCATCTATAGGTCTGAATATCATTAAATTTCTTCTCGAGAGTTCGTCTAACAATTTTCTCTCTCTACCGGAGATCCCACTATAAATCATTTATCTAACCTCTCAATATATGAGAGAGTAAACTAATGAAATATATTATTTTCCCTCAGTATTTGATCTTTTGAATGTTCTAAAAAGATAAATAGAATGTTATTTGTTTTTAGATCGTAATTGCTAATTGTTGGGTGTTATTTGTGAGTGGAGATAAGGAAAAGATATATGCGATCCAAAAGCACGACGCTTCAACTCTTCACTACGATTTACGCTTGGAAAAAGATGGTGTTCTGAAGAGCTGGGCTGTACCCAAAGGACCTTCTGAGGATCCTTCAGATAAAAGATTGGCGATCGAAACTGAAGATCACGACCTCGATTACGCTGATTTCGAAGGTGAGATAGAAGAAGGAGAATATGGTGCTGGAGAAGTTGAGTTGTGGGATGAGGGTACCTACGAAGAGGTCAAGTGGGAGGAGAACGAGATAATCGTGGATATACACGGAGATAAGCTGGATGGGAAGTACGTGCTGATACGTTTTAAACCTGATGAAGAGCCTGACGATTGGCTGCTGTTTAAGAAGAAAGATCAAAGAAAATAATTTTAAACTGTAATTTAATCACTCTTTTTTCCGTCTGATGATATATGTAACTGCGGTAATACTGATTATCAGTACAGCTATCGGAACAGCGTAAAGCCAGATATCATCATCGGTGAAAGTGATTATATCACCGTTGTGCAGTGTGAGGTAAATATCACCATCATTGGATATGGTTGGACATGATATGCTGCTGTCACCTATATCGATCTCCTTATTTTCCTCCCCATCTTCACTGTAGGAATAAAATGAGTGTCCTGATGTAAAATACAAAGTATTTTTGTTGTCCACGATAAGATTACTGACTGGATCTTCGAAATCTTTTTCCCAGAGTAATTCACCTTCCTTATCGAGAGAGATGAGTTTTCCTTTTGGAACCCAGGGATGCATGTTGTCACTTCCTATGAATAGTTGTTCATCCCTGCCTAATGCAATGGTTTTATGGTAGTTAGATGTAAAATAGAAACCTGGCATGGTAAAGTTCCATCTTTCCTGCCCATCTTTGTCTACTGCATATAGATATCCTATCCCACTGTGAGTACGACTAGAGGTCACGTATAACGTTCCGTCATCATCAATCACTGGTGAGTTACCTTTCAGATTTTCATCCGGATTGAACTTCCATTTAAGTTTGCCATCGGATGTCAGTGCATACAGACCTTCGCTATAACAAGTGAAATATATAGTATTATTTTCATCGATGGCGGGAGATGATGGAACATGGGAGAAATTTCCACATTTATATTTCCACTTAAGTGTTCCATTTGGGTATACGGCCCATAGTGTACTTTCTTCTGTGCCGAAATAGACAATTCCATCTGTGCCTATCACTGGTGAAGATATATCATATTGATCTGTGTCGTATCTCCATTCCAAAGATCCGTCTGGATTCAGTGCATATAGAGTTCCAGAGATCGAACCAGTATATATTGTTCCATCTTCATCTATTGCTGGCGTGCCTTCAAGCCAGTCATTTCCTTTAAAAGTCCACTTTAGATCTCCATCTTTCGATATCGCATATAGCCTATTATCCCCTGATCCTGAACCTACGTAAAGTGTGCCTTTTTCACCGATGATTGGTGATGTAAGTCCCTGTCCATCCATAGAATAGACCTTTTTTCTCGATGAACCAAGGTCTGTGCAGTTGTAAGGACTTCTTGAAGTGTGACGTGGGTCATGATGTATCATAGACCATGGTTTTGTGTCTCTATCAGAGATATCCTGGGAAGAATAAATAGGTAGACAAGATGAGTTTAGTATGAAAAATAATGATATGATAACACATGATATAAGTGTAAATCTCCCGATAGCACCCCTCATATTATCATCCTTATTAAAATATACAGATAATATAGTATTTTCCCTATTTAGAATAGAAAAAGAAAGAAGTTGTTTTATAATCACTTTACAGGCACATAGATATCCAGTTCAGAATCCTCTGACTCAGGTTCGAATCGATCATCGTACCACTCGTATTCGTCCGCTTCACCATACTCGTATTCTGAGTTGGGTAACCATTCTCTGTATATCTTATCATAAGTTTTAGGCAATTCTGCGAGTGGTCCCTTATGTGTGAACTTTGCGTACTTTCCCGCATCTACATACCTGTAAGTCATACCCTCCGGAACATCCTCTATCTCATCCACAACAGCTCCAGCTAGATGGAACATCAACATGTCCTCCTCGAGTTTTTCCATTCCAAAAGAAACACCCAACCACACTTCTGGTTGACTCTTGTTCTTGATCTCGTCCTCTCTCATTGGACACAATCTATCCCATAATTTTGGTATGAGATTACATTTATGAGTTGTAAGTGTTTGATATCCTACGACCTTCATATCTTCCATCTCAACGATTTCTGGTTCCATATTCATTCACCTTTCATAGAGATCGATTTTCAGGTATATAAAATAACATTACAAGGGTAAGTGAAGATGGCTTATGATGATAGATTATTTCTTGAAAGGCTTTATATATTTAAATTACGATTACAAGAATTGGTGAAGATTATGAAAAGATTGAAAGAGACAGGTGGAAACGAGATCATCAGTAAAGATGGGAGAATGATGGGAACTCTTAAAGGATTCAAATACAATTCAGATTATGAGATAAGCAAATTCATCTGCAAGATGAACAAGGATGTTTTGGATGGTTTGAATAAGGAGAAACCGATCTTTTCGTCTGTAGTATTAGCTGCATCGACAAAGTTGATAGACGCTTTCCAGGATAACATGATACTGAAAGTTCCGTTCAGTAAGCTGGATAAATATTTCAAAGAATCGGATGATGCTCATAATCTTTCTTCTATCATCGGTCTGAAGTTGTCCGGAAAAGATGGTAGAGATGTGGGGAAGGTCAATGATGTGATACTGGATAATGAAGAGTGGGACACTCATTTCTTACTGGTAACGCTCAAGAAAGATATAGTGGATACTTTAGATGTCGAAAAGTCTTTCTTATCCAAAGCAAAGTTGGGTATAGCCATGGATCACATCAAAAGCATAAGCGATGTAATCATACTCGACACATCAGCCGAAGAGATGGGAGAGATCAT
>CAYSTL010000146.1:0-4049 GCA_964433785.1 uncultured Thermoplasmata archaeon | reverse complement strand
GTGAGAAGACAAGTAGAGAGATAAGAGAAGAACTTGGTAAAGCAAAATCTACTATCTCTGTACATCTTTCTGATCTTAAAGAACTTGACGTAATAAAAGAAAAAACACATCCAGAAGATGAAAGAAAAAAGATATTTTATATCAACTCAAAGCTATTAGGGATGTCTGAGACACCTTTTGATGAGCATTACAAACACATGCTTGATAACTTAAAGAAATCTAGTGGTGATAGCTATGACTTCTTGAAAAGTCTCTTTCATCTCATCCGATATGGGCTTACCTCTTTTGGCTTGGATATACACCCAGCTTTGAAAGAGATCGGTAAAGATGCTGGAAAGAAGATCGCTGAAAATTTTGAATCGGATGATATGGAAGGATTATTGGATGAGATCGGTGAGTTCTGGAATAAAAATAGACTTGGACAGATCGAAGTACTCGATAAAGATAACATCTTGGTCGAAGACTGTTTTGACTGCTGTGACATGCCCGATTTAGGCACGACATTCTGTTCATTGGACGAGGGCATGATCGAAGGTATAATTAAAGCCAAACTAGGGATAGATGTCGATGTAAAAGAAACTGAATGCTTTGGAACAGGGGACGAACACTGTAAGTTCAATATTCAAAAGGAATGAATCAGTATCCTTCTTCTATATCGACCACGTTGACTTCTTCACCCTTATTCAGTTTATTCAAGGTGTCTGCCAGATCCTGCATCCTGTATTTTTCCCTCTCCTTGATATGGGTCGATCGATGAGGGCTGAATATCACATTATCGAATTCATCTAGCGGATAATTCGATGGGAAGGTATCATCCCTTGACTCCTTATCTGGTGGATATATCCACCATGTATCGAGAGCTGCACCGTCGACTTTACCGGATTTCAACGAATTATATAGTGCTTCCTCATCGATGACGGGACCTCTTCCAACGTTTACTATATGTACTCCTTCTTTCATCAGTTCGAATTCCTCTTCACCTAGATATCCTTTGGTGTTTTCTGTTTCTGGGAGTGTACAGATTATGTAATCTGCTTCGGGTAAGAGTTCGTGTAGTTCCTTGTTAGTCCCAAGACAATCGACCAATTCGCTTTTTCCAGGACTTTTCTTCACAGCTTTGATATCCATCTTGAAAGGTTGTAGAAGTCTGGCGATCTCCTCGCCGATCTCACCGAAACCTAAAATAAGTACGGTTTTGTCCTTTAAGCCTTTACTCCATCGGTGTTCGTACCTTGGTGTCCAATCACCCCTCTTCATCTTTTTATGTATGGGTATTATGTCCTTCACAGATGCGAGTAAGAGTGCTATAGCGTGTTCTGCCACCATCCAATAGTTGAAGTGAGAATTCAGAACAGTCAGATCTGGAAAATCAGGTAATGTATCTTTATCTTGAGGTGGGATCCCCACGAAGGGTATGATAAAATAATCGAGATTCACGGCTTTTTCCAAGAACTCTCTAGGTATCCGAGCTCCTATTATCACATCGAATTCCTCTGCCCTTTCGATGGCTTTCTCTTTCTCATCTGGACTGATCTCTACTATCTCAATTGAATCGTCTGTTCTGTCTTTAAGTGACAGTTCATTCTCATCCTTGAAAGGACTCATGTGAAGGACTTTCATTTCTGAACACCTTAGAGTCAATATGTATAATCTATACCTTTATTCTTTACGCTTATTCTTTAGTTATTTTTTAATATCTCCTGATAGATTTCGCATTTAGTTGTGAGATCATGGACATATTATTGCTAGGAGCAGGGAACGTGGGAAATGCCATCGCTTACGATCTGAGTGTGGATTATGATGTGATGGCTGCGGATGTAGATAAGGAAAATCTGAAGGAGATTGGAAGGTACACAGACACGATGAAGATCGATGCATCTGATCAGGGTGAATTGATAGATATTATGGAAGATTATGATCTGGCTATATGCGCGTTACCCGGTAAGTTCGGATATAGAGCAGTAGAATCGGCTATAGAAGCTGGAACCGATATAGTGGACGTATCTTTCATGCCTGAGGATCCTATGGACCTCAATTCTAAAGCTAAAGAAAATGATGTTACCGTTATAGTTGATGCCGGTTTTGGACCCGGTATGAGCAACGTGTTCATGGGGAAAACAGCATCTGAATTAGATTCTATAGAGTATGCAATAATCAGGATCGGTGGATTACCCTTGGAACCTAAGCCACCTTTATACTACAAGATAACCTGGTCTCCAAAGGATCTGATAGAGGAATATACTAGAGAGGCAAGGATGAAAAGAGATGGAAAGATCGTCTATTTGGACCCATTTGAAGATGTTCAGGAGGTCAGGATCAGAGGTAATAAATTCGAAGAATTCTACAGTGATGGCTTGAGGACCCTGTTACACACTATCGAAGCTGAGACTCTAGAGGAAACCACTCTGAGATGGAAAGGGCATCTAAGTAAGATGAAGATACTCAGAGAGCTTGGATTCTTCAAAGAAGAACATGTTGATGAAACACTAGATGTGATAACACCTCACATGAAGTATGAGAGTAAAGATTTCTCAATAATGGATGTTCATGTTGAAGGTACTGTTGATGGTGAAGATCAGGAGATAGACTTTTACTTCTATGATGAGGCTGATGAATTATTCTCTTCCATGTCTAGATGCACTGGATTTACTACTGCAGCGATGTCTAGATTACTCATAGAAAATGAAATCGATAACGGGGTTATTCCACCTGAAAAGTTGGGGTTGAATGAAGAGTATTATGATTCTCTAGTTGAGAGATTGACGGATAAAGGAATAACTATCGAAAGATCTTAATCTTCTTCAATCTCCTCATCATTACTAACTAGTTCTTTAACGAAACGTTCCTTAGGCATCTTCTTGAGGTAACCCCATCCAAAGAATGCTATTATCACACCGCCGGCAACATCGAATATCAGATCCCACATGGTATCGTTTAGACTTTTCTGCATACCTGCTCCCGTGAAATAATCATATACGAACTCTGAGATCTCCCAGAATGTACCTATAGCTACTGTAAATATTATTATGATGAAGACTATCATGTATTCATTCATGTCTATCTCGGTGTACTGGTCTATGATTACAGCTGCAACGAATCCTAGTATCGCGATCGTGGCTGATGCGATGAAATGAGCCATCTTGTCGTAGAGAGGGATGATGTAATACCAATCTCTGACAATACCGCCTAGATGTAAGAATAATGAAAGAATTATCAAAAAGTTGAGTTCCCAAGGCAGAGTAACTTTAAATCTTCTTTTGATCATCTGTGGAGCGAAAGCGAGAACTGTTGCGAAGGCTCCCCAGAAAACCATCACCCAAAATCCGATGTATGCACTGTAGATGGTTAGAACTACCATCAAGATCTGCATAATGTAGGCTAAATAGATACCGATTTTTCGGGTGAGTTTGTTATCTTCAAAGATCCATGAATCCATTTTGATACCCTATTTTTTCCCCAATATTCTTTTTGCAGACTCTTCGATCGATATATCATTTTCTCTAGCAGTTTCTCTGACCTCTCTGATCAAATCTAAGTATAACGAATATCCTTCTTTACCAGTTTTCTCTTCGCTCACGGTTCTTGATAGAGCTTTGTAATACTTCTCATGAGGTCTTTGAGACTGTAAAGCTTTTTCAACTAATTTCTTACCTTCTTTGTCCATAGTTCTTAATAATAAATAATGAAAAGTGATATATAATTTTGCAATAGCGGTAGATAACAGTAAAGTATATTTGGGGTGTCTTAATAATCAGGCACGCAGACGCAGGACTTGGCGTCTAAGGTATATGATGTTTATCCTTATAGCGAGGGTCCGTCAGAAGCGAAAAAGTTTTTGACTTTCACTCGCTTCTCATTTGCATTCGAAGCGCGATGCAAGGGAACAAAGTTCCCTTTTTCGCTGCAAGAAAATGCAAAGGCATTTTCTCCCAGCGAGGGTCCGTCGGAAGAAAAAACTTCCAACTCACCCTCGATTTCTCGCTTACGCTCAAAATGCGAGGGTAGCCAAGCATGGCCAACGGCGATAGACTCAAGATCTATTCCCATAG
>CAYSTL010000145.1:0-4052 GCA_964433785.1 uncultured Thermoplasmata archaeon | reverse complement strand
CGGGAAAAAGATCTATCAGATATATCGTAGATGATTCGTTGGATGAAAACTGCAAGATAGAGCTGCATTCCTATAATTATGAGACCTCATCTATAACATTAAAACAGGTACTCAAGAGTAGAGATGACTGGAAGGTGGATGAAGAGGACGTATCTTTAGAGATAAAGCTCGGTAAAGATTTAGATGATGAGTATGTGATTCTAGATGAACTGAAAGAAGCTATTGATGTCGAAAAGATAGATGATTTTCTTGATTATATTGATGGTATCGAAGATATTTTCGAAAAGGCTGGAGATAGGATAGGAGAATTTGAAAAGGATAAAGAATTGGATAAGATCGTGGGATTAAAGAAAGATATCGAAGACAAGTCACTAACTATTGAAGATTATAGTGAAGAGATAAAAGAGAGATTTTTAGGGATAAAAGAAAAAGGAGACATGCTGATCGACAGAATAGATGACCTAAAAAATATACTCGATAAAGAGGGGCTATCTGAAGAAGACAGATCAGCTATGGATGAAAGAGAAGAACATCTCAAAGAATTGGAAGAAAAGATGGATAGATTGTCTTTGAAACTTGAGAATAAAGATCAAAGATCGAATAAATACGAAGAAAAATTATCTGACATGGAGTCGAAGATCAAGGTTTTAGATAGTATCGAATCCGATCTGAAGAGTAAAAAGGAAAGTATATCTGAATTGGAGAAGCATCTATCGGAAAGAGAAAAGACGATAGAAGATATCGACGCAGAACTGAAGAAGCAGAAGGAAGAATTATTGGAAAAAGAAAGGTCGATAAAGGAGAGGGAAGAGAAGATCGAGGAAAGGATAGAAGAGCTAGATGAAAGAGAGAAATCTTTAGATGAAAAACAAGAAGAACTGCAAGAAAAGGAGAATGAATTACAGGCTAAAGAAAAAGAGATCAAGGATAAGATGGAAAAGCTCGAGGATGAATGGGATGAGATAGAGGATAGGAAAGAGGAGATCAAACATAAAAGTAGGATCTTGGCCGGTAGGAAAGGTGGTCTTACCAGAAAGGAACATCTGTTAGAGGAAAAGGAAGAGAGTATAAAGGAATTAGAGGAGAATAAGGACCAAGATTAAATCATGAATACGCCAGTTAGAAAAGATTATTATATTGATTTTAACGATTATTCATAACATGGGAATGATCTCGATAGATATATTCACCTTTGTGATAGCCCTTTTGTTAGGTCTATTGATAGGGGCTGAGAGGGAACATCACAAAAAGTCAGAGGATGTACCAACTATAGCAGGTATCAGAACCTTCTCCCTTATATCGATACTGGGTTTCTTTATTTCATACAATTTCGATACTACATATCTAATTTATTTTTCAAGTATAGGTATATTATTTTGCGTGTTTATATCAACTCTTCTTATAAAGCAAAAGGTTGAGGATCCAGGTATGACCACATCAGTTTCCCTGATACTTATTTTCCTCATAGGTCTTGCTGTGGGGATGGGTTACCTTATAGAATCTATAGTTATCGGACTCGCAGTTTTTTCATTAGATTATTCAAAAAGAAGACTTCATTACTTTGCAGATATACTGGATCAAGAAGAATTGATGAGTGCTTTAAGATTTCTCTCTGTGATAGCCATATTTATTCCATTGGCCTACACGATAGGTACTGTCCATCCTTTGATCGGTCCTGGAAAGGTTTTCGATACGGTAAAATTTTTACTGATGGTTGTTTTTGTATCTACGATCTCGTTCGTGAGTTATCTAGTAACGAAGATCATAGGTACATCTAAAGGTTTGAAGATATCTGCTTTTTTCGGTGGATTCGTCAGTTCTGCAGCATCTACAGCTTCCATGGCTGAGAAACTTAAGGAAAATCCAGGGATGTTGAACACGATATTCGGATCCGTACTACTAACAAATACATCTATGTTTTTGAAAAGTTTAGTAATTTTACTAGCCATGGCTGGTTTGAGTCTCTCTTTATCTTTTCTCTGGCCTGTCTCTATTATTATATTGGTATCATTGATTTTCGTTTATTATAGAAAGAGTGGAGGAGTGAGCGGTGAACATGAACTTGAATTGGGCACTCCCTTTGCTATCATACCTGCTGCTAAATTCGCATCTCTATATCTGTTGATTTCAGTGTTTACCTATTTTGCTAAAAATTATCTTGGACCTATAGGCACCTACGCTTCATCTATAGGCGGATTCGTTTCTACCACATCTGTAACAGCTTCGATGGCGAGTTTGTACACCGCTGGAGAGATAACTCGAAGTACTGCATTGACTACACTTCTGCTCTCAGTCTTATTCGGAACTGTATCAAAGATAATGATTGTAAGGACCTTTGATAAGGAATTGGCTAAGAAACTCATAGTACCTTTAGGCTTGATATCGATGATAATCTTAGGAACAGCCCTTTTCACTATTTTTCAATAGGAAAATAAATAAACCACTTTCAACTACGGTATTTTAATGATACTTAGCAGTGGACTGATGATCGCCATAGTGGTTATAGCAGCATTCATAGGAATATTCGCTATTTTGGATAAATTGGAGTTGATACAAAAGTACGGTTTAGAACTTTCTGGACCGTTCTTGATGTGGAGGACAGAGAAGGGTAAGAAGTTGATAGATAGGATCGCTAAAAAGAAGAGATTCTGGGAAAGGTATGGTAATTTTGCTTTGATCATAGTTGGAATAAGTATGGTTATCATATTTTTACTGGTCGCATGGTCGGCTTATGTTGCGACCAATATCCCTGCTTCTCAAGCACCATCTCCACAACTTATCCTTGGTATCCCTGGGATAAATCCTTTGATACCTATATGGTACGGGATATTGGGATTGGCCGTAGCTATCATAATTCACGAATTTTCCCACGGTATACTTGCTAGAGCAGCAGATATCAAAGTTAAATCTCTAGGTCTTATATTCCTAGTAGTCCCAATGGGCGCTTTTGTAGAGCCTGATGAGGATGAAGTCGATGAGATGGATCATATAAAAAGAGATAGGATGTACGCTGTAGGACCCACTGCTAATATAGTACTGGCTATCATTTTGGTATTGATATTTTCTTCAGTGATGATGGGATCTGTCTCTGCAAAAGAGGACGGTCTTGTAGTGAATGATATAGTCGATGGATCACCCCTGGATGATGTAGGGATAAAGAAAGGTGAACAGATCACGGAGATAGGCGGAATAAAGATCGATGATTTCGATGACGTTCACTCTCTTGAGATCGATCCACTGACAACAGTAAATGTGAAATCTATCTACGACGGTGATAAGAAAAATACGGAAGTGACTGCAGGGTTGGTGATCCTTAATAAAATGAAAGATTATCCTGCTGATGAAGCCGGTTTGAAAAAGGGAGATATATTGTTCAAGATGGATGGAACGGTTATTAATAATTACGATGATTTCGATTCATTCTTAGGAGATACTTCTGCAGGCCAGTCTATAGTTGTAACTTACAAGAGAGATGGTCATGAACTACAGAATACGACTTTGACCCTAAAGGACAAATATAAGAGTTATGAGGAATTATATCCTACTGCGAATAAAGAGGAATACAAAGGTAAAGGATACATGGGAGTTTCAGCTGGTTACATGGGGTTCGCTGGGTGGGATATCGATATGCTTCCTGAATTACTTTCACATCCCTACAAGGATGCCAATTCTTTAGGAGATTATTTCACTTCTTCGATGAGATATATCGCGTTACCGTTCAGTGGATACAGTCCAGTTCCCGAAGATATTGGAAGTCTATATCAAATAAACGGTCCATTAAATGTTATCCCTAATAACGTGTTCTGGGTAGTTGCTAATTCTATCTATTGGGTCTTCTGGTTGAATCTGATGGTCGGTTTGTTCAATTCCCTACCAGCTGTGCCTCTTGATGGTGGATACATATTCAACGATGGAGCCATCAAGTTACTGGAAAAATTAGGATTTAAAGAAGAAACTGGAGAGAAGATAGCAGATAAACTCACCTGGGCAGTGGCTCTGTTCATACTGTTCCTGATTATATGGCAGTTGGTGGGACCTAGAATATAGTATTC
>CAYSTL010000144.1:0-4111 GCA_964433785.1 uncultured Thermoplasmata archaeon | reverse complement strand
TTACGACCTCCAATATATCCTTGTCATATATTGCAGTTACGTCTTTTCTCTCAGTCGGGTCTAGTTTCATGTTGATAGGCTGACAATCCCTGTCATAAACCTCACCACCGGCTTCTCTCAGTATCAGCACCGCTGCTGCAAGGTCTGTTATCCTTAAACTCCTTTTTTGATCCAATGTCCAGTGATGATGAAGGTCGAATATACCGTCGGCGACCATACATATCTCTAACGCTGCCGAACCAAGAGATCTGGTCCTTCTAGGAACAGAAGCTATCTTCGCACTGTCAGGGTGAGCGTTCTCTCCCATATAAACTGAAAATATCCAGTCATCCCTGATCACCGGTTTTAATTCTCGGTCACCACAGAAAGCACCTTTTCCCTTTATCGCACTGTATTCCTTCCCAGTGGCTAGATTTCTCACATAACCGACAGTGACGGTGGACAGGTCCTCTTCAGCAAATGCTAAAGAAATACAGTAAAAAGGGATATCTAAGATAGCGTTCCTCGTTCCATCTATCGGATCGATTATAATGGTGCCATCGTCTTCTCCCGTAAGAACACCTTCTTCCTCACTGAGTATACTGTAATCACAGTTATCCTGCAGAAATTTGATAGCGATATCCTCGGCCTTTTTATCTATCCATTTGGTAGGTGTACCATCTGCTCCCATGCCCATGTCTTCATGGAACTGATCCTTTTCCTGAGAAACAACCTCTTCCTGTACCAGGTCTGCACATCTTTTGAACAGTGATAATATCTCTTCACTCATCAATAAAAAGATAGGTGATGAAGTTTAATAAATCTTTTAGTCCTCATCTTTTTTTCTAGGCTCCTTCAACCAAACGGTTCTCTGTGGGAACGGTATCGTGATACCTTCTTCTTTGAATCTTTTATTGATCCTATCTCTTACTTCACTGGCCACTTCCCACTGCTTCATGTAATCATCGACCCAGAAGCGGACCGTGAAATCAAGACTTGAATCTCCGAACTCCTTGAACCTGACTACCGTTGGGAATTCATCAGTATCCACGATATCATCATGATTCTTTACAACATCATTCAGGATCTTGTTTACTTTTTTAATATCAGAACCATAGGCTACTCCAACCTCTATAGAAACCCTCATCTTCGTATCTGGTTGCACAAGATTCACTATCTTCTGATTGGCGATGTTATTGTTCGGTAAAACTATCAATTCATGGTCGAATATGCTGTAAAGTTTTGTACTCCTCATACCCACACTTTCTACTCGACAGTATTCACCAGACTCTAACAGGATCACGTCGCCCATGGTGAATGGACGATCAAGTAAGAGATGCATTCCACTGAAGAAATTAGATAATGTATCTTGGGCGGCGAAGGCTATCACTAAACCTGCAACACCAGCACCGGCTAACAGGGCTGTGATATCGAAGCCCACTACCTTCATCGCTATTATTAAACCGCCCACTACGATCATTATAGCACCTATCTTCTCGAAAACTGGTCTGAGTACATTGGCGAACGTATCTCCTATTTTTCTCTCAGATATCTCATCCAGCACTCCATCAAATATCTTGTAAACAACATATATGCCAATAAATATAACGATCAAAGAATATATCTGGAAGATAGATACCCGTATCCCAACTTTGATGTTCAATCTCATCACAGAATGTATTATACCGTAAAGCAGGATGAGTATCAATATCGGCTTCCTAATCATCTCAACGATCAGATCGTCCAATCTAGTCTCTGTTTTTTTTGCAAAAGTATGAATGACTGGACTGATCAAAAATGAGATGATCAAAGCTATCAGGGCCCAGATACCTATATTGACGATAAAAGCACCTATCGGGGTATCCAAAGGAGGAGGTAATATATTATCGAACCCTCCGAGGAGTTTGTTAGCTCTTCCTTCAGGTTCTACACCTTCGATATTCACCTTGACTTTCTTTTCTATAACCGTCTTTTCAGTTCGGTTCAACTCCCTGAACGTGAACTTTACTGTTGCTTCCCTGGATTGTTTTTCAGGATATTCAGGTACTTGAAAATTCAAACTTACGATCCTATACGGATTTTCTTCATCTAAAACGAAATAATTTGGTGATACACTCTTTTCCCAATTTTTAAATCCTGTTACTTCAACAACTACATTATAGTCTTTAGAAGAATTTTTGAAAACCGTCCAGTTGAATCTACCTCTTTCATTCATGCCCATCTCTTTGACGTACTGATCGTCCTCACCCACGAGAGGTTGCTGGGCATCTGCTGGAGCAGTTATGATAAAACTGCCGATCATCAAGAACAATAAGATCAAGACCGGCAGTACTTTCTTCATTTCCATATTGATTAAATATAAATGATTGATTAATAAAGTTAACTACTCAGTTCCTAGACCTATCCCTACATATTCGATATCGTCGTCTAGTTCTTCGTGATCTAGCAGTCTCCTTGCATCTATGATGAGTTCGTTCTTCATAGTCTTGAAGTCTCCGCTCTTAAGAGTGCTGAATTCATCCCAGTCGTTCTGGATTATGCATGCATCTGCTCCTTTTAGGGTCTCTTTTATATCAGCAGCAAATTCCATACCATCCACCAGTTCAGCGAAATTATCCATGGCTTCGGGATCGTATCCCACCACGTCAGCGCCTTTATCGATCAGCTCTTTGACTATCGGAAGTGCTCTTGTCTCTCTTATATCGTCGGTACCACCTTTGAAAGCCAGTCCTAAGATCGCTATGCGTTTTCCTTCTAATTTGCCCAACTTTTCTTCGAGTAGTCCGACAGTATGGATCGGTTGAGTTTCGTTAACATCTAGAACAGCTTTCAGTATCTTGGATTCTACACCATGTTTTTCAGCCTGATCTAAGATAGCTTTAACATCCTTCGGGAAACAGCTTCCACCGAATCCGCACCCAGCGTTCAAGAAATCTCTGTTTATACGATGGTCAAGACCGACTCCATCCATGACATCGTAGACATCGACCCCTATCTTTTCAGCCAATCGGGACATCTCGTTGGCGAAGGATATCTTGGTAGCCAATAGAGCGTTAGATGCGTACTTGATCATCTCGGCAGTTCTTATGTTAGACTCCAGTTTTGGAGCATCGAAATCCTCGTAACATCCTTTGATAGTCTTGATACTCCTCTCGTCCCAGCCACCTATGACTATCCTGTCCGGTTTAAGAAAATCATCCAGGGCGATACCTTCTCTCAGGAACTCAGGATTCATACCGAGTCCAAAATCATCTCCCACTTTCTTTCCACTATTTTCGAGTATCGGTAGAACTTTCTGGTCAGTCGTTCCAGGTACGACGGTACTCTTCACGCATACAACATGATAATCATCTTTCTGTTCGAGGGCTTCACTTATATCTTCCGCTGCCTGTTCTATACCTGAGATATCTATACTACCGTCTTCTCTGGAAGGTGTTCCAACACAGACAAAAGTCACATCGGTGTTTTTGACTGCTTCGAGCGTATCTGTCGTTGCTCTTAGCTTATTCTTATCAACAACATCTTTTAGAAGGTCATCCAGTCCTTTCTCGTAGATCGGTGGAACTCCATCGTTTATCTTATCCACTTTCTCCTGTATTATATCAACACAGGTAACGTCATGACCTTTACTGGCGAATCCTACGCCGCTGACTAATCCTACATACCCTGTCCCTATGATACTGATTTTCATGTGACCCGATTGAAGAACTGTTTCATAACTTTTTTCATGAAAATTTTGGCAATATTACCGTTAATAACCTCCTCAGATCATTCAGAGTAGCTGCACCCAGTAAAAAAAGAATGAGATAAACAACGGTCAAAACGATAACAGAAACAATTACTATCCGTATAAGGTAAAGAACCTTATCGCCATATCTTTCCTTCCCAATAATGAATAATATCCCTGCCGCGATAAGGATCATAGCCATTATCAAAGTGATAAATCCACATATACTCATTATTACTAGATTTTATTCCAAACTAATTAGGTTTTTCCTATAGATTTGAGACTACACTAAAAAACAGGCAGAGAGCCCTAAACCTTCAGGCATAAGTGGTGAATGCCACTTTCACCACCTTCACTGATCTCTTCACTGGATATATAAGTAGTATAAGTACAATAGTTTAATGA
>CAYSTL010000143.1:0-4115 GCA_964433785.1 uncultured Thermoplasmata archaeon | reverse complement strand
TCGATGGGAGCTTTTTGTGGACATAGAAACTATTAAAAAATCAGACGTTGGATTTTATGAATTCACGTTCATCGTTGATGGTGATTGGTTGGATGCTGATAAAGAGTCGGATAACGTGATACACTGTCCAGGATATGGATACAGATACAATATAGATAATATATGATATCATCTTAAATATTAAATATCGTTTTGTTATCCTGTAGAACGGTAGGGAAAAATGTCAGGACAACACAAAACGATACTACAGATCGAGGGGTTGACGAAAAAATACGGAAATCTTACCGCAGTTGACTCTTTGGATCTGGAAGTCGATAGAGGAGAGATATTTGGATTCCTAGGACCGAACGGTGCTGGAAAGACTACTACTATCAAAGCGATGACCGGTCTTTTACATCCCACTGCGGGAGATATCAGGATAGGGGATAAATGGATCAGTAAAGACCCCAGAGAAGCAACTATCGATGTTGGATATTTACCGGAAAACGTTAGGCTGTACGACAACTTAACAGGAAGAGAAACATTGGAATTCATAGCTGATGTTAGAAATGTAGATGTTGATATCGATGAGTCATTAGGAAAGGTGAATCTTTTAGAAGATGCCGATAGGAAGGTCGGTGATTATTCTAAAGGTATGGTTCAAAGACTAGCCTTTGCTCAATCTGTGATTGGAAATCCGAGATTATTGATATTAGATGAGCCAACATCGGGACTGGATCCTGAAGGAACTGTTGTTGTAAAGGAGATGGTCAAAGAATATACGGATAGAGGTGGAACTGTCTTTTTCTCATCCCATATCCTACCAAATGTTCAGGAAGTGGCAGATAGAGTAGGTATAATCACTAAAGGTAAATTGAGGGCGATAGATTCTGTCGAAAATCTGAGAGAAAAACTAGAATTACCGGCTGAATTAGAGATAAAGATATCGGATGACGCTAGAAAGGTGGTCAATGCTTTAGAGGAGAGTGAATTGGTCAAAAAATTCCACGCTAAAGGTAGCAAACTAACTATAACCTGTAACAATGAAGACAAGATGAAGGTGATACATCTAGTAGAAGACCAGGGAGTAGAGGTCTTGGACTTCAATGCTGACTACAGTGATCTTGAGGATATATTTTTGAGATATACCGGAGGTGAAGAATGATGGACGGAAACAGGAAAAAAGCAATAATCTCTTTAGCAAAAAAAGAGTTCATGGATAACGTACGGAATAAATGGGTCATCATAGTTGGTATATTGTTTATAGCGTTGATCCTACTCATCTCAGCTTATGGCGGTATCAGACAAGAAAGTGGAATAAAAGGATATGAATTTACACTTAATTTTGCTCCATCCATAGTTGTTACATTCATATCGATAATCGCGCTTATGATGGGTTATAAAACCTTGATAAACGAGATAGAATCAAAATCAATCGGCATACTCTTATCATCGGAATTATGTAGAAGAGATGTGGTAGTAGGCAAGTTCTTAGGGTTGGCCTCTGTGTTAACCACATCCATCGTAGTAGGATTAGGTATAGGTGGGATTGTGATAGGCATTTCCTCTGGATTCCAAAATATATTGATGTATGGAAAATTTATATTTCTATCTATACTGTTCTCATTCACATACGTTAGTATTGCGATGGCGATGTCTTCCTTCGTAAATAAAACTTCTAGGGCCTTAGCAGGTGGGATCTTTATATGGATTATATTTAACGTGCTCTGGGATCTGATAACAGTTGGTATCTTAGCTGCAACAGAGGGTATACCCACGGCTACTTATTTTAATTACCCTGACTGGTACTGGTATTTAAACTCGATAAATCCGAATTCCTCTTTAGGGATGGCCGTAAATAGGATTGGAAATGGGACGTCATTACCTGACTTACTGAACATATGGGTACTGATGGGAATATTGGTGCTGTGGATAGTGATACCGATAATAGTGACATTTGTTATCTTCGATAAAAGAGACCTGTAAAATAGCAATATATGAAAAAGTATATATTGGATACCCTGACTGAAAAGGTAGATATCATGAAAATGAATCGGTCACTGCTCAAGAGAACACTCACTGTTAGTATAATCGTGATGATGTCATTTTTTGTGCTGACAACGTCATTTATTACCATGACTGGTGAATCCAAAGTGGACGCACCAAAATGGAGTAACGGCGATGATTGGCATTATAAGCTAATCAGAGATGAAGGTGAAGCAACTTTTAAAGCCGAGGTCAATTCGGAGAACGCTAATTTCAAGATAGACGAAGAAACATACAAATGCTACATGGTAGAGAGAGTATGGAACTTACCTAATAATTCCACTACAGTGATAAAGAAATTTTACACGAAAGAGAAGCTTGCAGAAGTTGGAGAGATAAATCAAGATGGAAAGAGGACTTATTTCGGTGAACCGCTTAACAGACTTGATTTCCCACTAGAGGTCGAAGAAATCTGGGTAGGAAATACTCTTCAGTACCAACAAGGGGCACAGGAAAAAGAAGGTGAAGTAAAGAGCAAGGTGAATTATACTTACAGAGTTATGGAAGAAACTGAAGTATCAGTAAAGGCTGGTACATTTGATGCCTATAAATTGAACGGGACCATTATAAATACTGATCCTTCAAAACCAGGTTCATCCAGTGGTCAATACAAACAATACGTCCATTTTTACTATGCACCGGCGGTTAAAAACTACGTCAAGATCGTAAATTATTATGGTAGTACAGAGTTGGGTATACAGGAATTGTATTCATTCAATGTTTCGGAAACGAATAACAATGATTCACCATCTATCGGAACGGTCACTTTAGGTGCAACAGCTTTCTCGATGGTCGTACTATACAATATAGTTAAGAAGAAAAGAGAAGAGTGATCACTCGTATTCAATCGGGTCTTCCAAACCCGCTTCTTTAAATCCTTTCAATCTCAATCTACAGGAGTCGCAGACTCCGCATGCTTTTTCTTTTCCTTTATAACAGCTCCACGTTTTTTCGAGAGGTACATCTAATTCGTCTGCTTTCTTAACGATCTCTCCCTTTGTCAAGTCTATGAGCGGATATCGTATATCGATGGGATCACCTTCTACACCTCTTTTGGTCCCCTTTTCAGCCATATTTTCAAATGCTTCGTAAAAGTCAGGTCTGCAGTCTGGATAACCGCTGTAGTCCACCGCATTAGCTCCGATGTATATCGCATCTGCTCCTATACTCTCCGCATATGAAAGAGCGTAACTAAGATAGATTATGTTCCTAGCAGGAACGTAAGTGGTGGGTATCTCTTCGTCTATATCCCTTTCTTCGGGAATATCTTCCCCATCTTTGAGTAATGATGATTTTCCAACCTCGTTAATAGGGATATCTAGTATCTTATGTTCTACGACTGAATAATGAGAAGCCAATTCTTCAGCACTCTCCAATTCTCTATCGTGTTTCTGTCCGTACAGGAATGTCATAGCGTACAGTTCATCGACCTCTTCGTTGGCGATACCTAACGTGGTGGAAGAATCGAGTCCACCTGACAATAGAACGACAGCTTTACTCATGTATCTCCCTCCTTGCCCATGCTCCCTGTCCACGAGATTCGTCAACACCTATCTCTATGGACTTGATATTATCTGGAAAATCGACCTCATCGATAACCTTGTCTAAAAGATATAAAGCGAGCTGTTCTGTAGTTATTTGATTTATGTCTAAAATAAGAGTATCATCTTTCGGGAAGATGTATCTTTTATCACCTATGTTTATCTTGACTTCATCATCTTCAACTTTCAATCCTTCTGTGCCTGAAGCTATGAGAACCCTGTGATCCAACTTATCAGCGATATCCCTTAGTTTCCTCTTCATCGGTAGGAAATCGTAAACAAAACCGCTCTCATCGGGTTCTCCGGATATCCTGAAATGAAGTCCGTAATTGTGGCCGTGAATCCTCCCACATTTTTCATGGCCAGGTAATATATGTGAGGCCGAGAACGTGATGTTCTTCTCCCAACCGTCGAGTTTCAACTGTATAGTATTCATGATGATCTATGTAAAGATAAAAGGAAGCTGATTTTAAAGTTTATCGTGCAAACTATTTCGTGCAAACTACTATTAATGTAAAGCCTTGTGTTGGTTTTAAGGAGAAAATTATG
>CAYSTL010000142.1:0-4118 GCA_964433785.1 uncultured Thermoplasmata archaeon | reverse complement strand
TCCTTAATCTCTTCGATCTTTTCCTTCTCTACAGAAGTATCATCCTTTTCCTCGACCTCTTCTGCTGTCGGACCCCAGATTATATTACCGTGAACAGTAGGATTGATACCTCCGCCTTTGCTTGTCGGTGGTGAAGGGATCCTCAACTCTGCCAAACAATGATCCACTCTATCTTCTAACCTTTTGTTGAAAAGCAGTTCTACGCCTTTCCTTGGATGGATGGTGTATTCTCTGGCACCTGCCATCTCTGCTATATCATCTGAATAAAGTCCTGCAGCATTGATGACATGATCACAATCCAGATATCCTTTATCCGTAACGACTTGATCGATCGAATTCCTACCTTTCTTAAATCCAACAACCTCTGTCTCAAGATAAAAATCGACACCATTTTTTCGAGCGTTCTCATATAAGGCGATGGTCATCTGATAAGGGTCCACTATCCCTGTTGAATGTACTTTAACAGCAGAGATCACGTCATCTGTAACTTGGCTTTCTTCTTCTTTCGCTTCCTCACCACTCAAAACATCTATTCTCTTCAATCCATTCGATTTACCCTTTCTCTTCACGAACCATGGAATAACGTGTCTTAATACAAAGCGGTATAAGGGTCCAGGCATGTACTTTTTATATTTCTCTAGAGTTCTGGGAGTCATCAATATGAGACTGCCTACTCTTTTGAAAGGAACATCCAATTCCTCACACCAGTCTTCGTACATCTGGTTTCCTCTTACATTGAGTTCTCTATTCAGTGATCTTTTTGAAGGTGCAAGTCCAGGATGGACCATACCGTTGTTGGCTCTTGACTGACCAAGAGAAACATCTGGTTCTTTTTCAACCAGCGCCGCATCCGTTTTATATCTTGACAGTTCCCTAGCTACAGCACATCCTATTATCCCTCCTCCAATTATCACAATATCGTGTTCAGCTAGTTTTTTATCTTTGTTCTCCTGATACTTTCTTTTCCTCTCTTTATCGCTTCTTTTTTGTTCACCTTCCCATCCGATATCGTTCACAACACCCTCTACTCCATTGATATCTCCGATATCTAGACCTATTTCGACCCAGTCTTTGTGAGAACCTACTTTTCCACTCAAAAATACTATATCATCCTTGACTTGAAAGGATATCTCATAGGGGTACTCGTCTAGAGTATTTTTAACCTTCATGGGGATACGCATAGTTTACCTCACAGCAGTTCCTCGAATATTTCAGCTACATCATAAACATCTACTTCTTCATCATTATCCTCAAAAGCCTTCTTACAGGTAGGACAGCTGGTTATGATGTTTTTCGAAAGCTCCTTTAATTCATCTAGTCTTTCTTTATTGATCTTAGATGCTAGGTCTTCGTTCAATCTTCCAACTGTCGTTCCACCGTACCCACAGCAGAAAGTTTTCTTCCCATTTCTTCTAGGAACTTTAGGATCTATACCTGTATTCTCCAGCAAATTCCTCATACTGTTCTCTTTTTCTAGCCCATTAACAAGTTGGCAGGGTTCATGGAATGTGAACTCTCCTTTATTTTCATCAAGATCTAATGACTCCATCTTCTCTTCAAGATACTCAACGATGTGTAATACATCAACTTCTATATCTTGACCATGTTCAGGGTACAGCTTCCTATAAGCATAGGCACAAGAGGGGCATGATGTCACCACTTTATCAGCGTTGGATCGGTTGATCTTCTCAGCCATATCTCGAGCTAGTTCTTCGAATAGTCTGGTATTTCCAGCATTGTAAGCTGGTATACCACAGCAGTTCTCATCCGATAGCACGAAAGCATCTTCATCTATTTTATCGAAAACTTGCATCGTCTTTTCTATGACTTCAGGATGACTCTCCCTGAATTCACAACCTCTGAGATAAAGCACATCACCGTCCTCTGGATATGACTCCTCTTTTCCCACTTCACCGTGTACTAGACCATAATCCTCCAGATTTTTGAAGAACTCCTCGAACTCATCGTAAACAACGCCTTCCTCCATAGCCTTCTCCTTCTCAGGTCTAAGGATATCAGATACGGAAAAATCGAACGGACACCATTCTTCACAGCATCCACAAGACAGGCACATGTGGATCGGGAACTGGTTCTCTTCATTCAGTTCCAACACACCATCTTCTATCATCAGTGCAACTCTCGATTTACCTGCAGGAGAGGTCGTCTCTTTCCCATCGACTATACTTATCGGACAAGCATGTCTGCACATGTTCGGACAGAGTGCACATTTGGTAACATCATCTGGTCCCGAGAAACTTCCTTTGAGGAACTTCATCAATGTAGGTGCGTTCTTCAGCATCGATAGACCTTTCATCTCGTCCTTCAGCCAATCCCATCTTCCCGGCATATTTACAACCCCATATCTCCTGGATTCATTATATTCTTTTTATCCACTTTCTTCTTGATACCTTTCAAAAGCTTGTAGGCATCTCCTAGCTCATCATCCATATAATCTCTTCTCTGTCTTCCAACACCGTGATGATGGCTGATCGTTCCACCTGATTCCAAAACAGCTTTCATGGTTTCATCCCAGACCTCATTATAGAACTCTTTCTCATCTTTTTTCCTAGGCGGTGTTCCAGCGAAAGTGAAGTAGAAACAGATACCTTGTGGATAGAAATGGGAAGCGTGAGCTGATCCGAAAAGCACTCCTTTTATCGGGTTGATAGCATCCACTACATTCTTGTAAAGTTCAACAGCGTTCGACCAATTTACCGCTACCTCTATCGTGTCGAATACGACCCCCATAGGTACGAACTCTGAAGCCTCTTTAACATTGAATCTTGTTTCCAACCAATGATCGACAGGTTCCTCACCTTTGCTCTCACCCATGAACTCTTCTTCGACTATGTCTCTCTCAGCCTCGGCTATCTTCTCGTCACCCTCGATTATCAGTACAGTCATGATCTTACCATAGATGTCTTCTCTTTCGTAGAAATGACGTTTCGTTTCTATCTTATCATATATCCTGATAACTGCAGGTTTTGCACCTCTCCTCATGATCTTTCTGACCGATCTTACAGCATCTTCTATCGAATCAGAAACGAAAGACAATTTTATCCTTTTCTCAGCCTCAGGCCATATCTTGAACCATCCTTTGGTCATCACACCTAAAGTACCCTCGGCCCCTACGAACAATTGTCTTAAGTCAGGTCCAGTAGCAGTCCTAGGATGAGGTTTCATACTCAAAATCTTACCAGGAGGAACGACTACCTCTATCCCTTTCAACATATCTTCGATCCCACCATATTTGGTCGAGAACTGACCTAAAGCCTTGGTACCAACCCAACCACCGACAGTAGATGGATAAAGCGATTGAGGTATGTTGCCCATGGTGTATCCTTTTTCGTTCAATTCGTCTTCCAGATAATATCCGTTCAATCCTCCTTCAGTTTCAACGAGAAGATCCTCTTCGTGGACCCTCATGGAACGCATCCTTTTCATATCTATGACTATCCCACCTCTCTCTGGAACTGCTGCACCTAACACACCAGAGCCTCCACCATATGGATATAAGGGTACCCCACCTTTGTAGCACCATTTTACTATCTCTTTCACATCCTCTTTATCCTCTGGCCATACAACAGCATCAGGTATAGAAGGATACTTATCTTCCAACATCCAGTGTAGTGAGATAGGCCAATAATCATGGCTGTAAGAAAGAAGGTCTACCTTTTTGGTAGATATCTTATCATCACTTAATTTTTTAAAAAGTTTATTTATAACTCCATCAACATTACCTGTACTTTTCTTTTTCATGGTCTCTTCAGGGGCCAAAACATCACCTCAAAACCGTTCAGTTCTATCAGTAAAAGATGATAGATTTTGATAAAGTTTTCCTATCCTTAATCAGAACACTCAAAAATAGAATGATAAACCAATGGTTCCAACGGATTAATAAAAAAGAAAGGGTTTGTATTGGATTGGTGATCTTAGTTACTCATCCTCTTCTATGAATTCATCTTCTTCCATGTACTCATCTTCTTCTGTATATTCATTTTCTTTTTTGTATTCATCTGATGGCCAGATAAATCCGCCTAGTATACCAGCCCCGAATCCTACCGGCCAGCTGATCAATCTCGCTGTGATTATCTGTTCTCCAAGGCCTGATAGTACCC
>CAYSTL010000141.1:0-4230 GCA_964433785.1 uncultured Thermoplasmata archaeon | reverse complement strand
ACTGAGAGAAAAGACGTAACTGCAATATATGACAAGGATATATTGGAGGTCGTAAAATGATAGATATAGCAGTGTTTGGGTCGGTAATTGAGGATGAGTATATAGACGCATTGAAGAATTTGAACGCTCATCCAAAGGTGGATGATGTATATTATCATGAAAATTTTTCAGAACAATTGGACAAAGTATCTTATGATATGGATGAATTGCTCTCTAAAGAAGTTGATTTCATAATGAGTATCGGTGGGGACGGGACGATATTAAAATTGTTACAGGTGACTGATAAACCGATCCTTGGAGTCAATACAGGAACGGTCGGTTTCCTTACTTCTGTTGAGATATCTGACCTGGACAAGGCTGTCGATAGGATAGAGAACGATGATTATCAGATAGATGAAAGGATAAAACTCGACGTTGAACTAAATGGAGAGAAAGTCGGCGAATGTGCAAACGAAGCAGTTGTTCATACGGATAAGATAGCTAAGATAAGGGGTTTTGAGATATGGCATGGGGATCAGAAAGTGGATAAATTCAGATCCGATGGACTGATCATATCTACCCCGACAGGTTCTACCTGCTACGCCATGAGCGCCGGTGGACCTATCGTCGATCCATATGTAGAGGCCTTCGTCATAGTGCCGATATCACCCTATGAATTGGCTACGAAACCATACGTTGTCCCTGTAGATGAAGATATCAAGATAAATCTGACAGAGAAGGACAAATCAGGTCTTATGGTTTTAGATGGACAGAAAGAGTTTTTGGTCGATGATCAGGACGAGCTGGTCTTCAAGCTGTCTGATAATAGGGCTAAATTCATCAGTTTTGAGAACGATTTTTACGAAAGGATAAAGAAGAAGTTGGTATTCAAATGAGTCTTTTCAAGAGGAAGAAGATCAAAGGTATCAGAAAAAGAACTCTCAACATGATAATGGAGAGTTCCAAAGATGCATATCCGAACGAATTCGCTGCTGGTATGAGAGAGATAGATGGTGTTATATCAGAATTGATATTGGTCCCAGGAACGATCTCTGGACCGATGAGTGCGATCCTTAAATTACATTCATTACCTATAGATTACTCGATAATAGGTGTGGTCCACAGCCATCCAGGGCCGAGCTGTAATCCTTCAAGCGAGGATCTGGAGATGTTTAGCAGATATGGTAGAGTTCATATAATAGTGTGTCAGCCTTTCGATCTCGACTCATGGAAAGCCTACAACGGCAGTGGAGATGAGTTGGAACTAGAGATACTTAATTGACCAACGAATCGTAAACTTCCATAATATCATCTGCAACTTTTTCCCACGTAAATTTATTGACGACTCTTTTTCTACCGTTCTTCCCCATCTTTTCAGCTAGTTTTGGATTGGTCAAAATAGTCCTTATCTTTCCAGCAAGATCTTTAGAGTTCATCGGTTCAGATAGCAGACCGTGCTTTCCTTCCACGATGACCTCTCTTACTCCGGGTATATCAGAAACTATAACAGGAGTACCAGATGCCATGGCTTCCAGAGCGACTATTCCGAAAGCTTCCAGTCGTGATACTGATGGCAACACACAGACATCGGCTGCTGCGTAGTAATCCGGTAAATCTTTGTTGGGTACTCTGCCGGCGAACAACACTTTATCTTCTATATCTTCTTCTTCGATTATCCGTTCGAGTTCAGGTCTGAAGTCGCCGGTTCCAACCAGCAGATGTTTGACATCTGGTCCGAGATGTTTGGCTGATCTCACAAAATATTCTAAACCTTTATGATAGACTATCCTGCCGACGTACATGACTAGCTTTTCGTCTTCATCGAGATTTAATTTCTCTCTCACCCATCCTCCATCGTTGTTTGGATTGAATCTATCAGTATCTACAGCGTTGGGTATTATATCTGCATCTTCCTGCCAGACCACTCTAGAGGTTGCGCCATACGTGTTTGTGGTGGTGATTATCTTATCAGCCTGGCTAACCGTATAAGTTCCCATGGTTCGCTTGTATAGAGAAACGATAAATGGACCGAAAATATGAGGTATCTCCAGATCACAATGATAGGTGAGTACGAATGGGACATCCTTTTTCTTAGCACTTCTCAAACCAAAAAAAGACATTATTGGCGGAGGAGAGTGGCTGTGAAGGATATCGAAATCTTCTTTCATCAAAGATTTACTTAGGTCAGGTATTATGGGCGTTGAAAACTTGATCGTTAAAGGTTCAACTCTTTTGACGGGAACTCCTTCTACAACTGATCTTTCTTTCGTACCCTCTAGTTTCGTCGTTACTACTAACACTTCATGACCTTTCTTTTTCAGTTGTTTAGAGAGTTCTAAAACGTGCGATTCGACTCCTCCGAGATGAGGATAAAAATATGGGGTGAGCTGTACTATTTTCATTGTATCTTCGATTCTTCTCCTATCTCGCCATTAGCTAATGCACCAGGACCTATAAAAGTTCCTTCACCTATTATGGTTCCTGTGTTCATCATGCTGTTGATACCTGTTTTGACTCTGTCGCCCATTATGACACCTAGTTTTCTCCTACCGGTGTCAACCTTTTCACCTCTATGGGTGACTATGATGTTCTTTTCGTCGAGTCTGAGGTTGGCTACTTTTGTTCCTGAACCCAGGTTACAGTCTCTTCCTAGAACGCTGTCACCGACGTAGTTGTGGTGTGGGACGTTCGTGTTCTCCATGATGATGCTGTTTTTGACTTCGACAGCGTTACCTACCTTGCAGTTCTTACCGATATAAGTGTGGGCACGGACAAGACAGTTGGGTCCGATATCTGCACCTTCGCCTATGTAGACGGGCCCTTTGATATAGGCGCCTTGTTTTATGTGGGCGTCCTTTTCAACACGAACGAATCCTTCCAGGTGAACACCATCCTCGATCTTTCCCTCTCTTTTTTCCTCTATAAATCCATTACTTAACATGTACTTGTTCGTTGATAGGAGATCCCACGGCCTGCTCATCTCGAACCAATTGTTCTTTTCGATGTCGAATCCCCTTAGGGTTGATTCATCCATCAATATCTTCAAAGAATCAGTGATCTCGTATTCTCCTCTAGGTGATTTTTCGGTTTCATCGATAGCATCGAATATTTCTTTGGTGAAACCATACAGACCGGCGTTTACCATGTTGGATGGTGGTTCTTCAGGTTTTTCTAAGATATCCTTGACGACCTCACCTTCTTTGATAACGACTCCGAAACTTGATGGGTCCTCTACTTCTGCTAAACTCATCACGCAGCTATCTTCCTTTTTGAAATAATCTATAAAATCATGTAACGTGTTTTCAGAGATGATCACGTCTCCGTTCATGCAGATGAAGTCATCATCTATGTATTTCCTCGCGTTGTTCACTGCATCTGCTGTTCCCAGTAATTCATCCTGTCTAACGTACCTGAGTTCTGCCTTTTTTGAATGTAACTCATCCTTCAATCTCTTGGCCTGCCATCCTACGAGTATGATTATCTCATCCAATCTATCTTCTAAAATATCTATCGTATGTTGTAATATCGGTTTTCCTGCCACTGGAAGCAGAGGCTTAGGCGTGTTCGATGTTAAAGGCATCATCCTCGTGCCCTTACCAGCAGCTAAGATGAAAGCTTTCATCATATCTCCTCCTTTATATCTGAAAGGTTTTTCTTTGATTCTTCGAATATTTTGTTCAAGTATTTTTGATCTTTAGCTTCTGAAGTGATCCTTATCTTAGGCTCGGTTCCCGATGCTCTGATCAGAGCCCAGCCTTTTTCGTAATCTAACCTTATCCCATCGACAAAGTTCAATCTTTCGCTTTCGTAAGAATCTTCGTAAAATTTCTTTAAAGTGTTCATGATCTCTTTCTTTTTTTCGGCCTGGATCGATTCTTTCTTCCTGGGATATGAAGGTAGATCTTGTATTTCCTCGGTCAAGTTCAACGATTCAGACAATTTGATGAGGAAGGCTGCAGCGTAGATACCATCTGGGGCGTAGCTTATCTCCGGGAATATCCATGTGCCAGAAGGTTCGCCGCCGAATTGAGCATCGTGTTTCTTCAATTCTTCCGCAACGTAGACATCTCCGACCTTGCTCCTGATGACGTTATCCACTAATTCCTCGATGATCATCGATGAGTTGACAGGAACTACGACGGATTCTTTGAACTGTTTGGCGAAAAGTGCTAACAGTTTATCACCATCCAGGAAGTCACCGTTCTCGTCGAACGCTACCATCCTATCTGCGTCACCGTCATGTGCGATACC
>CAYSTL010000140.1:0-4261 GCA_964433785.1 uncultured Thermoplasmata archaeon | reverse complement strand
AGGGGCCGATCATGAATCGACATGGTGTTGTGGCGCGCCCCTTCGAGCTGGAAGCAACGACCCGACCTCTGTGTTTGGGTAAAACAAAAGTCGGCGAGCGGAATGCAACCTCAATAGCTTTGGTCAGAAGCACCTTCCTGATCAACTGGTCAGGGAGGTGAGGACGTCACGGCGTTTTATCCCACGATTTCCTTAAAGAAATCTTCATTTTTATACTCAGCGAATGCATCGTCTTTGTTTGCCTTTTCTTTATATTCATCATTTAGGGATGTAGCTCTCTTAAGGAAGGCCTTTACCAATTTTTCTTTACCTTGTTGACCTGCAACCTTTGCCTTGTAGTACCAGGCATCGTCTCTTTCTTGATCTCTTTTAACGACTTCGTTTAGAGAGTCCATGGAATCTTGATATTTGTCTTTTTTATACAGTGCAACGCCCTTGTAGAACCATAGGTCTAATTCTTCTTCATCAATCTCTAGTCCTCGATTGAAAGATTCGATCGCTTTATCCAATTCATCCAGGTTGAAATGACAAGCACCTTTATTGTATAAAACATCTATATTTTCTTCATCAAGACCTAAAAGCTTGTCATAGGCTTCAAGAGCCTCTTCGTATTTTCCTTCTTGATATGTTAAACTGCCTTTCTTGTATAACAGATCTATATCATCTGGATTTATTTTAAGAGCCTTATCAAGATAAGCTAGTTCATCATCTTTTATATCAGCTATCTCTTTATGTACTTCTAAAGCTTCTTCTTCTTTCCCTTGATTCTCTAAGATATTAGCTTTTATCTCCAATAGTTCTGTACTTTTACCCTGGATTGATATTATATCATTTATAAGGTCTAAGTCTTCGGGATGATCATCTATTATTTTTCCAAACAGGAAATCAGCTGATTCTACGTAACCTCTTTCTTCCAATTTTTTAGCTTCTCTAAAAATTAAATCAGGGTCTTCTGGATCCAAGTTCTTTATTTTATTATAGGAATCCTCTCTTTCGCCTTCGTTTATTATAGCTTTACCATAAGCATCTGCAGCTTTTTTCTTGTTGTCTATGTCAGTAAACTTATCTCCGATATATAACCAAAGTTCTGGATCATCTATATTTCTTAACGAGAATTTGTATAGTTGATTGATAACTTTATTGTTCATTTCTAAGGACCTGTTGAATAATTCTAGAGACTTTTCTTTCTTTCCTAGTTCATACAGATTTTGACCTATCCTAGCCATGATCTTTGGAAGATTTACGCTTTCTCTGAATATCTCCTCTTTTTCATCTATGTATTCCAATATTTTATCATATTGGTTAACGGCAGCTTTTTTCTTTCCTTTCTTTTTGATCGTTTGAGCTTTATCGTACATCGATTTCAGGTTTTTAACGTAAGATTTGTTTATCTTTTCGATGTATTCTTCTGTAGCATCATCAAAATCTAACTTTTTACTGGATATTGAACCAAAAAGACCGCCTACCTCTTTGTTAGTCGAAGGTAGAACTACGATAGATTTCTCGAATTCATCGTCGATCCATTTAATTACTAATAGGTCCTTATATTCCTCCCTTAGTAATTTTTCTTTAGAATTGACCTGCTTTATATCTTCTAATGGTATAACTACTTCATCTTCGAATCCATATCCAAATTCCTCTTTAGAAAGAAGTAACACCCTTTGATTTGTTAAAATAAGAGCGCCAAATTTTTCTAGATTGATGTTTATCTTGTCTGATTTACCTTTAAATACAGAAATACACCAGTCCTGGATCTTCTCTTTTTCGTTATAATTATAATCCTCCACCATCTCTCGAAACATGTGAGCACCTTTGAATAACTATTAATTACAATTGGAAACTACACTATTTAGTTATAAATTTTTTTATTCACTATAGGATTCCAACGGTATTTATGAGTTATAATAAGATAAATTTTTTAGATTTATAAATAATTATCGGATTAATTTGTAAATTCTTTAATTGAAAAGGTATAAATAATTGAAAAATAACCGCAGGATATTTATATTTTCAAAGAATAACTAAGTCACACAAAATGGTGGTTAGATGGCAGAAGAAGGAATTGGTTTGAAATATAAACTTTTAGCGTTTATGCTAGCGATATCAATAATTCCATTATCCGCAGTAAGTTTTATGGCGATAACTAACTCCCGTTCCATGGGAGATGAAGCGGTAGATAATACAGAGGCAATGGGGCAATCAGCGATAAATGATGCTGAATCGATGGGTGATTCAGCCATGAAGTCAGCAAGAGAAATGGGAAATGAATCTATATCTTCTTTAGATCAAACGAAGAAATCTATTTTGAACGATCTAACTGAGATGGAAAATGAGACTATAAGTAAGACTGAGGATAATTTGATCAATGTAGTAAAAAGAAGTCTTTTCAGTAAAACAAATTCAACTGCAGATAAGATAAGCACTTATATGACTAATAGGATAGATAATATTCTATCTTTAAAGACTGTAAAAGATACTGAAGAGGCATATTGGTATTATTCTAACAGCCATGCTGGCCAAATTTATTCTCCAGGTCTTGCTCATACAGAAGAAAATCTTGTAAATGACGTACCCATGTTCAGAGGTATTTACAGGATAAAGAATGATGGTAATATATCTTTCAAAGTTGGTTATTCTCCAGATGATTACAGTGATTTCGATAATGATGATTGGAAACAGATAACGACTATGGATGTCAACGAAACTGTTTATGATTATCCAAGCGAACAACCCAGTAACGAAAAATATGATCCTCAATACATTGATTATGCATTAAGAAATGCTTATGAAGAACTGAGTGAGAATCCACAAGAGTATAGAAATAAAGTTTATTTCCCTGAAGTAAATGTAAATATTGGCGATAACGAAAACAGAACTACTAATCTTCTTATGACTAGTACTCCAAGCCCATATTTCACTAATGGGGTTTGGATGGGCGCAACACCAGTCTTCGATAGTAGTGGTAATTTCGATGGTATGGTTGTCGCGAACATCAATCATCTTCATTTGATGAAATTAAATTTTGACTTCAGATACAGAGAGGATAGTTTTGCAACACTCTCTCAATTGAACGATAAAACTAAGAACATTAAGTTACAGGCAGGACAAACATTCTGGGACACATATAATGACGATGGTGGAGAGATAACAGCTACAAAAAAATTACCAGATGGAACTACTGTTCATTACAACGATGTGATGGAGAATCAAAAAGTGGGAATAACTGTTGTAACTCCTAATGTTGGAAATATCAATGATGTTGACACTACGGTACAAAATAATGGTGCACCTATATTTGCTTATCTAGGTAATGAGATGCATAGAGGAAGAGATGGTATATTAGTTTATAACACTATGATGGGTGCAAAGTGGGCAGCATATAATTCTGTTGATATAACATCTGATAAAACAACGAATCTTAATGATCTATCATTGTTCTGTAATGCTAACAGACAGATGTTCTTGGATCCAGTTGAGGAAATATCTAGTTTAATAGATGAAGGTATTAAAGAAACTAGAGATCAAACAAGTAAAACTATCGATGAGTTGAATGGGACACTATCAAATGAAATAAACAACTTAGAGTCAGATATATCAAGTTCCAAAGAGAGTATAAAAAGTGATATGTCAGATAAGAAAGAAGATACCACGCAAGAGATAGACAGTTCGGTTGACCAGTTACAAAATACTGTTATTATATCAGTGGTAGTTATTTTGGCTCTAGTAGCTGTATCAGCTTACGTGATAGCAGATAGAATTGTATCTCCGATCAAGGAATTGACGGATATCGCGGACAGAGTAAGTCAAGGTGAGATGGACTTAGCTGTTGAAGTCGAAGCTAAAGACGAGATCGGTGAGTTAGCTGAATCATTCAATAGAATGATCAACAGTCTAAAAATCGCTATGGAACAACTTGAAGAAGAAATGTAATAAAGGCTGTGTGAGAAAATGGCAGGAAATGTATCCCAGTTAAAAAAGGAGATAACCTCCAAAGCAGGTCCTATGGGAAAGATCGTAGTCAAGAAGCAGATGAAAAAACTGGGGTTATCAGGAGACGATGTTTCAGGCAGTGACTTAGATAAATTGATCGAAGAATCAGTAAAATCAGCTATTGCAGATAGCTCTAAACATCAACAGATTATCAGTGAACTAAAGAGTAAATTGAGATAAAACAGTATCTAAAACACTTTCAAATAAACCCCTTACTTATTTATAATAATATCTTTTTATTTGGATTCGTTTTGATAAAGTATCAAAAAAA
>CAYSTL010000139.1:0-4364 GCA_964433785.1 uncultured Thermoplasmata archaeon | reverse complement strand
TGTTCATACTGTTCCTGATTATATGGCAGTTGGTGGGACCTAGAATATAGTATTCCGAAATATCTATTAGTTGATTTTCTTTTATCCTATTCATGTTACCGTTCAAAGAGGTCGCGATAGCAGATAGGAATTCTGAGTACAGAGGAGTACCACCTATAGAGCTTATGGAGAACGCTGGGAGAGGTTTAGCTGAAGTTGTCCATGAAAGATTTCCAGATAAGGAAGTATTATTCATCTGTGGTACAGGTAATAACGGTGGTGATGCATATGTGGCTGCTAGATATCTGTCTGAGCAGATAGGTACTGAAAACGTAACTGTTTTTCTTATAAAGGGTGAAGAAGATATAAGAAGCGATATCTCTAGAAAGAATTTTGAGAAATTGGACTGTGAGATCATAGAAGATATCGATTGGGAAAGATACGAAGATCATCTTTTGGTTGATGCTTTACTAGGGACCGGCATAAGTGGTGAGATAAGAGAGCCATATAGAACCGTCATGAAAGAGATGAATGAACATGACAATCCTATAATCTCGGTCGATGTACCTTCTGGTTTAGGAGCAGATTTACAGGTAGAGCCAGTTATTACAGTGACATTCCATGATGTGAAAATAGGTATGACAGAAGACAGATGTGGGGAGATCCTAATCAAGGATATAGGTATTCCAAAGAAGGCTTTAGAATATACAGGGCCTGGTGAGATGCTTTTGTATCCTGAGCCGAGTGAGGATTCACATAAAGGAGACAACGGTAACCTGCTCGTTGTTGGAGGTGGGCCATACACCGGTGCACCGGCTCTGGCTGCAGAAGCAGCTTACAGTGCAGGAGCAGACCTGGTTCATCTGGCAGTTCCAAATGAAATAATAGACATCGTCGCCGGATATTCAGAAAGTTTTATCGTCCATCCTTTAGAGGGGAAAAAACTCAGAAAGAGTCATAAAGATACGATATTGGATATAGCTGAAAGATGTGACGCCGCTGTCATAGGTCCAGGCCTTGGGGCTGATGAAAATACATTTAAGACCGTTAAACTATTGATAGAACAGTTAGACGTACCTATTTTGATCGATGCCGATGGGTTAAAAGCGGTGAGTAGATACGATATCGAGTTTGAAACTGATACAGTACTGACACCTCATATGGGTGAATTTATGGATCTCTGCAGTGAAGGTGATTTCCCAGAGAATGCTATCGAGTACTCGGAAAAAAAGAATGTTACACTGGTAGTGAAAGGAAAAGAGGATCTGATCACAGATGGTATAAGGAAAAAATGGAATGATTTCGGTAATCCAGGTATGACTGTAGGCGGAACAGGCGATACTTTATCAGGAGTTATAGGAGCTTTATTATCGAAAGGTCTAGAACCATACGAAGCAGGAAGATTAGGGGCATACATGACTTGTAAAGCTGGAGACAAGGCTTTCGAGGAAAAGAAGTGGAGTCTGCTGCCTCAGGATATAATAGAAAATATCAGTACATTATGGTAGAGATATACTTTCTTAATTTTTTTATTTCTATATTCGATAGATGCAATTCATAACGTTGAAAGGTACTTCTTTATCTCCCAGTCTGTGACTTCCTGCCTATATTCATCCCATTCTTCTTTCTTTTTATGATAGAAATGGTTTAAGGTGTGTTCCCCTAATATGTCCTTTATAAACTCGCTTTTTTTCATGATCGATATCGCATGTCCTAGGTTCGAAGGTAATGGTCTTATCCCTTTTTTCTCTCTTCCCTCTTTATCAAGTGAGAATATGTCCTCTTTTACTGGTTCTGGAGGCTCTATTTTATTCTTAATACCTTTTAAACCAGCACCTAGCAATACAGCGAACTGTAGATATGGATTTCCAGCCGGATCAGGATTTCTCACTTCTATCCTTGTTGCCTTTTCTCTACCTGCAGGTATCCTTGCCAATACGCTTCTGTTCAGATGTGCCCAGGAGACATAAACCGGTGCTTCGTACCCTGGAACGAGTCTCTTGTATGAGTTGACCCATGAAGCTAGAACGCCACACATATCTTCAGCATACTTTAACACACCACCCGTGTAATGCCGACATATATCGCTTAGTCCATCCGATTTATTTTCATCATAAAATTTGTTTTTTCCGTCTTCCCCAAGAAGACTTTGATGGATATGCATACCTGTCCCGTTAACTCCCGATATAGGTTTGGGCATGAAAGTAGCGTGGAGATCATTCAGTTTGGCCACTGTTTTGATCCCATGTTTAAGCGTCATCACCTGGTCTGCGACGGATAATGCATCTCCATATCTCAGATCGATCTCATGCTGACCATTAGCTACTTCGTGATGGGATGTTTCTACACTGAAACCCATTTCTTCGAAGTATAAGTTGCACTCCTTCCTCACTTTATCAGCTCTATCCAGGGCTAGAAGGTCGAAATAACCCCCTTCGTCGTCTGGGATAGTGGTTGGTTTCCCATTTTCATCGGTTTTAAATAAAAAGAATTCGAACTCTGGACCAACGTTAAATTCATAACCCATGGATCGGGCCTTTTTCAGTTGCTTTTTTAATATATATCTTGGATCTCCCTCGAATCTTTCTCCATTAGAATGGTAGATATCACATATCATCCTACCAGTTTTTATGTTATCATCGATCCAGGGGAAGATCAAAAAAGTATCCAGATCAGGATATGCCCTTAGGTCAGATTCTTCTATAGTAGCATAACCCACTATAGATGATCCATCGAAAAGAACACCTTCTTCTATCGCCCTTTCAAGATTATCAGCAGGTATAGATACGGTCTTTACTCTTCCCAATATATCCATGAACTGCATCTCTACAAATTTTATTCCTTTATCTTTCACCTTTCTTAATATATCCTCTTTTTCCATAGATTTCGCCCCATCCTTTCACGGATAACAGTTTTAAGAACATATTACGATAAAGTTATTTAATAATTTACTACTGAAGATGGAAGGTGTAAAAGATTACATACTATTATCGAAAAAGGTGAATAGTTTGAAAACTTTTAAATAGTAAATGTTAATGTATTGTAATTAAATATAGTTAAATATCATGGAAAGCTATGAAGCTTTCTTAAATAAATGAGCGTGATAAACATGGCAGATAAAAAGTATACAACGGTATCTATACCAAAACCGTTAGCTAAGAAAGTAAAGAAGAGGATGGAAGGAACTGGATTCAATTCCATTTCAAGTTACGTCACTTACGTATTGAGACAAGTGATATCCAGCATAGAGGAAGAAGAGGAACAGCAGGAAAGTTTCTCTGAAGAAGATGAAGAAAAAGTCAAAGAGAGATTAAGAGCTCTTGGTTACCTAGACTAGAATTATAACGCAGTTGGGTGAATATACATGCCTAAACCACATGGTGGTCGATTAGTTAATAGAACGCTTTCAGGTAAGAAACAAGAGAGGATCCTCGAGGAATCCGAAGAGATGCCAACATTGAATCTTGATAGCGGATTAAGAAAGGATGTACAGAATATAGCAAATGGTGTCTACAGCCCTCTTGAAGGTTTCATGGGTAAGAACGACTTCGAAAACGTGTTGGATCACTGTAGATTATCTAACGATACTCCCTGGACTATCCCTATAGTTCTAGATGTAACAGATGAACAGCTTGAGAACTTTGAAAAAGGAGACGAGATAATCCTCAAAAGTGAAACCGGTGAACGATTCGCGATGATGGATGTTGAAGAGATTTATCAGTATGACGATGAAAAGATGTCTGAGAACGTCTATGGTACAACAGATGAAGAGCATCCAGGAGTACAGAAAGTTAGAAACATGAACGATAACTTATTGGGTGGAGAAATCGTTCAGATCAAAGAACCCGAGAATCCATTCGAGGAGTACAATCTTAAACCGATGGAAACAAGGGTCCTTTTCAAAGAAAAAGGATGGAGAACTACAGTAGGTTTCCAGACAAGGAATGTTCCTCACCTTGGTCATGAATATGTTCAAAAGACTGCATTAACGTTCGTAGATGGTATATTCGTTAATCCGATAATAGGTGGAAAGAAATCAGGCGATTATAGAGACGAGGTCATACTGAAAGCTTACGACACCTTGATGGATAACTATTATCTCAGAGATAGAGCTGTCATGAGCATATTAGAAGCAGAGATGAGATATGCAGGACCAAAGGAAGCTATATTCCACGCGATCATGAGAAAGAACTTCGGATGTTCACACTTCATCGTCGGTAGAGATCACGCTGGAGTAGGCGATTATTACGGACCGTACGAGGCTCAAGAATTCTTCGATGAGTTCCCTGATCTCGGTATAACACCTGTATTCTTCAAATCGTTCACATATTGTGAAAAATGTGGCGGTGCAGTCGATGGATTCATCTGTCCACACGATGATGAGC
>CAYSTL010000138.1:0-4391 GCA_964433785.1 uncultured Thermoplasmata archaeon | reverse complement strand
GAAACTTATTTTAAATATTTATTTGCAATTGATTTTCAATAGTGATAATAACGATTAAAAATAGCGAACGATTCTATAAAGTTTGATCCCTAGGATAACGGATATTCTATATCACTCTTTATCAAGAATCAAAATTACTAAATAACTATTTGGAACTATCTTTCATGATATCAAATAAGATAATTGAAAAATAAAACATCATGTCAAAGGTAAGAGGGGGAAAATATGTCAGAGAACAGATATAAAAAGAAGATCAATCTATTAGGGGATGCAGCAGTTGGAAAAACATCTTTGATCTTACGTTTTGTTAAAAATTTATTTGGTGAGAGATATCTTAAAACTGTAGGAACTAATGTATACAATAAAGATGTATATCTGACCGGTTTCAGTGTAAAACTTGTTATCTTTGATATAATGGGTGAGAGTGGTTATGAAAACGTTCAAGAAACAGCTTTTAGGGGTTCTTCCGGTGCTCTTGCTGTAGCTGATTGTACTAGGAAAGAAACACTAGATAACCTGGTCGAACACTGGGTGCCCAAATACAAAAAACACTCGGCTGAAAATCCACCAATATTTCTTGCTATAAACAAATACGATCTAGAAGATAAAGAGATAACTCAAGATATGATCGATGACATTTCCTCAATCTTTGAGGGATCTTATTTTACATCCGCAAAAACTACCAAGAATGTGGATGAAATCTTTAGGGATCTAGCATTTAGGACTGTCTATCAATCATTATCACCAGTAAAAAACGTCGAAGAGGTCATATCCTCTAAGGAAATCAATAATTCTAAACAATTGATGGGGGCACTTCTTACATATGCCTCTGAGTTGGGAGAGATAAATTACAATACTAAAGAGAAACTACTGAAAGAAGCTGGTATAGATAAATTTTCACTAGAAGATGGAATAAAAGAAGAAAAAACAATAAAGTTCGGGAATAAATTAACTCAATGGTACAGAGATAATGATGATAAAAAATCAGCGAAGGCTATACAGGAAGTTCTAGATAAATATAGCAAATAAATTTAGTGCATTATTCTAAATAACATGTCCTGGTTTTCAAAGGCAAAACTTAATTAACTTGATTAATTCCGAGAGATATGGAGGTTTCATCTCCTAATCTCACGGTAGAACCCAGATTGGTCGGAAGACAGAAGGAATTAAAAATATTAAAAGATCATTTTGATAATATACGTGAAAAAAATAAATCTACAATTTTTATATCTGGAGAAGCTGGTTTAGGTAAAACAAGATTGGTTCAGGAATTCAAAAAATCAGTGAACAAAAAGGATGATGTCCGATTTATCCAGGGTTCCTGCTTACATAAAAGTATGGAACCTTTACTACCTATAAAAAAAGGATTAAGAGAAGAAAATTTAGAGCATCTGATCTCTAGAGACCCACCTCCAAAAGTACTATCAGCCTACTTGATAGACGAATCTGGTCTGCTTATTGCAAAGGCTGAAAGGGAGGAATCAAGACTAGATGCAGATATATTCGCACCGATGTTAGAGATGATCAAAAGTTTCGTCAAGGATTCTTTATCTAACATGGATAAAGTAGACGATAGTTCTGGTCTTAACACGATTGGCTACGGGAAATATAATATTTTGATCCAATCTGAAAAAAATTTTTCCATCGCTACGATCATCGAAGGTTCAAAAAACGAGGTCCTAATAAAAGAGATGAAAGAAAAGTTGCTGGATGTAAAAGAGGATCTTGAATCTTGGGATGGTGATATGTCTGAGACCGATAAAGTGAAGGAACAAGTTTCTTGGTTCATAAAATCAAACAAGTACAAAGATGGACTTACTGTTGATGATCCAGAAATAAAAAAGGATAATTTATTTGAAAATATCATATTGGGCCTGAAAAGACTCAGTAATGATAAACATATCATTTTGTTTATAGACGATCTTCAGTGGGCCGATCCAATGACTTTATCTCTGATTCACTACCTTTCAAGAAATATTCAAGAAGAAAATATCATGCTGATAGGAACGTATCGTCCGGAAGATATAATCTCGGATGAAAATGAAGAAAAGCATATATTCAAAAAGACAAGACAAAAAATGAGTAAAGAGGGTTTATATAAAGAAATAAAATTGGAAAGATTAACAAGGGGTGATTCTAAAAAAATTGTACATTCCATATTGTGTGATACGAACATTGATGAGGGTCTTTTTAAAGACATATATGTAGAATCTGAAGGAAACCCATTTTTTATATTAGAGATCATTAAACTACTGGTAGAGGAAAGATATCTTATCAAAAAAGATGGGATTTGGGTATTCGATAAAGATATCGATTCTTTTGATATACCACCAAAAATAAATGATATAATAGAAAGAAGATTAGACAGACTAACAAATCAACAAAGAAGAATCTTAAGGTGTGGTAGTGTTGAAGGTGAACCTTTTTGCTCTAAAATTATTGAAGAAGTCCTAGATATTAACAGGGTGTCTCTGTTAGAGGATCTAGATAAAATAAAAAATGACCATCAGCTTATCAATAATGGTAAGGACGGATATAAATTTGAACATGGAAAGATCAAAGACGTACTGTACCAAGATATAAACGAAGAACTGAAAAAAGAATATCATAAAAGGATTGCAGAGGTTCATGAAAATACCCCAGAACTTGATAGCAATCCTGAAGTTATAGGACATCATTTTTACAAAGCAGACGATAAAAGAGGTATCAGTTATTTGATTAAAGCTGCTGAAAGGTCCAAAGAAAGATATGCCAATAAAGAGGGTATAAATTTTTATCAAAATGCTCTTACTCTTATCGATGACGAAGAATCAAAGGAATCGAAGAAGATTTACAGGAGTCTTGGAGAACTGTACAGTGTTATCGGAGAATACGATGAGGCATTAGAGAAATATAACACACTAAAAAAGATGACCGATGATAAAGAGATCAAGATCGATCTGTATGGAAAGATAGCTGAGATATATAGAGAAACGGGAAACTATGAAAAATCTTTAGAGAATATTGATAAAGGACTTGATATCGCATCTGAACATAACGAATTAAGATCTGAGTTATTAAAAGGTAAAGGTTGGACTTTGATCCGTCAGGGTGATTATGAAGAGGCTGAGAAAGTTCTAGAAAAAGGGAAAGAATTAGCTGAGGTATCAGGTGATATGGATAAAAGAGGTAACATCTATTTGGCGTTGGGTGCGCTCTATTATCACACATCTGATTATGAGAATTCTGAACATCACATAAAAGAATCCATAAATATTTTTGAGGAGATAGAGAATTTAAAGAAACTCAGCGCATCTTACAATAATTTTGCATTAGTGTATTCTGCAGTAGGTGAACCAGATAAATCTTTAGAATATCATGAAAAATGTCTTGAGATGAGTAAAGAGATAGGGCGAAAAAGGACAATCGCAGTTTCTTTAAACAATATGGGCAACCTTTATTTGAATATGGGCCAGATACAGAAAGGATTAGAAAAACATAAAAAAGGTCTTGAGATCAAGGAAGAGATCGGTGATCGATTTGGTATAGCTACTTCTCTTAACAATATAGGAGACATATATCTGACTCTGAGTAAACTTGAAAAGGCACTGGAATATGAAGAGAAGGCCTTGGATCTAAGTGATGAAATCGGTTATAAGAAAGGCGCCAGTATCGCACTACATAATATAGGCGAGATCTATTTTAATCAAGATGAACTCGATAAGGCTTTAGAAAAATATGAACAAAGCATTGAAATTGATAAGGGGATAGGTAGAAAGAAAGGTATGGCTATAAATTTGAGTAGATTGACTGAAGTCCATCTAAATAAAGGGGATATTTTCAAAGCTGAGGAGGATGCTGAAAGAGCTTTAGATATCTCTAAAGAAGCAAATTCTAAGGAAGAAGAAGGTATGAGTAAAAGGTCTCTAGGTATGGTTTACAGGGTACAGGAAAAATGGGACGAGGCTATCAAGATGTTTAATGATGGTATAGAAGTTTTAAAAGATTCTGGAAATGAGAGAGATCTTGCTAAGATTCATTACGAGTACGGCATACTGCTTAAAAAGAAAGAAGATCTAAAAATTGCAAGAGTAAACCTAGAAAAAGCATTAGAGATATTTGAGGAGATGGGTATGAAAATATGGGTGGATAGGGTAAATGAGGTTTTGAAGGGAATAAAGTAGATTGATTTCTAATTTTTTTAATACTTAAATTCAAGTTGGAAAAAGCAATATAGAATCAAAGATTTTCCTTGCTTTTTAAATTCTCATTAACATTCGAATCGTAAAAAAGCGCGGAAGAAACACAGCATCTTCTTGCCTTCAAACTTTTTCGCTTCGCTCAAAAGTATTGAAGACGCCGAGGAGGAGATTCGAACTCCTGTGGTGCGCTGCACCAGTAGCTCTCGAGGC
>CAYSTL010000137.1:0-4420 GCA_964433785.1 uncultured Thermoplasmata archaeon | reverse complement strand
ATGATAAACTAGTCTTACTAACAGACATGTTATCCATTGTTGAAAACATAGCTAATGAGGATCTATCTATAGATGAACAGATCAAATAGAACTTCATGGTCGGTGAAAGATTGAATGTTCTCATAGTTGATGACGAGACACGCTTTTTAGAGCAAGCAGGGATATTTCTCAAAAACGAAGATAGAGATTTCAATATATACCAAGAGGAATCTGTTGAAAAAGGGATAGAAGTAATAGAGCAAGAAAACATAGATGTCATAGTTTCAGACTACCAGATGCCAGGTGAAGATGGACTTGAGTTTTTAAGAAAAATTAGAAAAGAAAAAGGTAAAAAAACACCTTTTATCATCTTTACTGGAAAGGGACGAGAGGAAGTTGCTATAAAAGCTCTAAATTTAGGGGCTGACAGATATTTACAAAAAGGTGGTGATCCAAGAACACAATATGGTGTTTTAGCCAGAACGATAAAAAAAGAGGTGGAACACAATAAAACCGAGAAAGAAGTAGAACATTTAAGAAATGAGTACAGAGAGTTATTCAATAGTGTTAAAGATATGGTATTTATACATGATCTAGATGGAGAAATAATCCAAGTAAATGAGACAGCTGAAGATGTTTTAGGTTATGATAAAGAAGAATTTTTGAATATGAATATAAAAGAAATTGATAAAGAACAAGAAAAAACTATTGATAGGTTAGAAATTCTTAAGAATGAAAACTCGATAAGATTTGAAGGAAAACACATAACGAAATCAGGTGAAATATTACCTGTAGAGATAAATGCCAACATTATAGATTTTAGAGGTGAAAAAGCTGTTTTGGGTGCTGCGAGAGATATTACAGAAAGAAAAAGAAAAGAGAATTTTATAAAACATCTTAACGAAGTTATAAATGTTGTAAGAAAGATAAATCAACTAATAGTAATGGAAAATGATAAGAGTCCTCTATTAAATAAAACTACAGAAAAGTTGGTAAAATCTGATTTTTTCAATAAAACCTGGATAGGCTTAATAGATGATGAAGAGGGTATTGAAGGTGTATTTATTTCAGGAGTGGATGATATTGATGAAAGAGAGAAATTTGAGCAAATGGTAGATGATAACTTCGTCCCTAATTGTATTGAAAGAGTATTTGACGAACAGGAAATGGTAGTGATTGATGAGGGAGAAGAAGTTTGTGAGGATTGTCCATTTTTTGAAGGATATACAGATAATTATGTTATATCTATAAAGTTGGATTATGAGAATGAAGATTATGGTGTCATGAACATATCTTTTTCGGATGATATTGATGTATATCCATCTAAAAGGGAATTTGAGTTAATACAAGAATTAGCAGATGACCTAGGTTATGCACTCTATAACATAGAAAAAGAGAAACTAAAAGAAGAGATGAGAAATGTAGAAAGATTAGCAGATACTTCGGGTTCTTATCAAAGACTGATCGATGAGAATTTCAATATATTTGCTCAAAACGAGGATATGAATAAGTTAACTGGTATTTCAGATGAAGAGATCGAAAAAAATGATTTCAAATGTTTTGATCAGCTCAGTGGTCCCAGCTGTAATAACGAAGAATGTACTTTGAAAAAAGTACAAAATGGTGAGGAAATAATAAGCAGAGAAGTAGAAAAGACTACTGCTGATGGTGAAAAAATAAAAACTATAATGACCGCCAAACCAGTTAAAGATGAAGAAGGCAATGTGATAGGTGTAGCTGAGAGTTTTAAAGATATATCCAGTATAAAATCTATAATCCAGAACATGGAAGATACCTTAAATAAATTTAAAGAGGGAGAATTTAGGAGCAGAATAGATACTGAAAATCTTGAAAAAGATTACAAAGCATTAGGTGAAGGAATAAACGAACTGTTAGATTTAGCTGAGAGATGCATGTCTGAGTCCTCTTAAAACACTTTTCCAAACTGGTTTAGCGAGTCTTCAGATATACTTAAACAGGCCAAGAAATCATCTACGGTGTGTAGTAGTTCCAGGGGGCCATCTGCTTTACAGGTTGCCTTCAATTTGTTCTTTTCCTGATTTAATGTTATATAATCTTCATTATCTGGTTCTAGCGATTCTTTGATCTTCCTTGCTTTATTTGCATCATCATATTTTAATACAAATACACATTCGATTTCTGACATCGATAAAGTATATTGTTAAAAGAGATATAAGTATGGTGCCTATTTTAAATGAAAATTTCTGAAAGTTGATTTTTAATCAAAAAATATATATTGGTTTTATTCTTCAAGAATTTTAAAGATTTTAACAGGTGTTTTAAAAATGATTAGCCTTTTTGGCCCTGATGAAGATGAAGTTGAGGATTTAAGGAATAAAGTCGAGAAATACAAAAGTGAATTAGAGAAAGAGAGGAAGGAAAAAAAACAATTAAGAAATGATAATAAAGTTTTAAAAAATATTTTAGAGAGTACTAGTCAAACGATAGATGCTTTCCAGAAGGGGCAGGTAGACAGTAAAATAGATGTAGAAGAATATGATGATCAATATAATGACATAATCAAGGAGATAAATGAGAATTTAAGTGGAATGGAAAATAATATTTATCAGATATCAGAGTTATTCGAGTTGATCTCTTTAGGTGAAAGTTTACCTGAAGAACTAGATTTTGATGGCATATATTCTGAGATATTTGAAAATGCTAAAATGACATCTTTAAATCAGAAGAAATCCATAGAAAAGATCAGTATCATAATAGATGGTTTATCTGAAGGTGACTTTGGAAAAGAAGTAGATTCTTCTGACCTATCAGGAAATTATAAAGAATTAGTCGATGACATGAAAAGAACTGAGGACAAAATGGGTAAGGCGTTTAGTAAAATCAATAAGGCAATGGAATATTTGTCTGAAGGTAATCTCGAATCTGAAATTGATGTTTCTGAATTAGAAGGTGGTTACAAGGAACTGGCAGCATCAGTTAATGATAGTATAATAGCGTTAAGAACTTCGATGGACAGTGTAAAAGAAGCAGTGGAAGGACTAGCTCACGGAAATCTTGACGTAGATATTGACAGCAGTGAAATGGAAGGAGCTTATGAAGAACTCGCGTCACAGGTAAATCAGAGTATATTCAATGTTAATATGGCTCTTTCAGAGATTCAGGAGCTCGGTCAGAATCTGAAAGCGGGTAATTTCGATGAGAAATCTGAAATAGGAGAAGATATGCCAGGTATTTATGGTGAGATAGTCGGAGATATCAATACCGCTATCGAACAGATAAGTGATGATATTAAGAATCTACAAGCTTCTGCTGAGGAATTGGATGATGCTGCTGACTTTATAGCTGACTCATCTCAGGAACTTAATACAACAGCCGAAAATGTATCAGACTCTGTACAAAATATATCTCAAGGGGCCTCAGAGCAGGCGAGGATGTCAGAAGAACTATCATTAAAAATAGAAAATGCAGCAGCAAATATGGAGGAGACTTCAGCATCTACAGATGAGATAGCTCAATCCGCCAATAAAGTGGCAGAACAAACTGATGTTGGTCAGGAATATGCTGAAGAAGTGCACGAGATGGTAGAAGAATTACAAGATGTTTTGGACAGGACAGCAAACAAAGCCTTTGAACTAGATGATCAATCTGATGAGATAGGTGATGTTATTGATACGATATCGAATATTGCAGAGCAAACTAATCTATTAGCATTGAATGCATCTATAGAAGCTGCTAGAGCTGGAGAACATGGTAAGGGATTCGCTGTGGTTGCTGATTCTGTTAGAGAATTGGCTGAAGAGACTCAGGATGAGACTGAAAGGATCGAAGAGATAATCGAGGAGACCCAAATAAATGCTTCTGATGTAGTTCAAGGTGTAAAAGATGTCGCTGATAAAACAAAGAAGGTTGAGGATGTTACTAATGAAAACCTTGAATCATTGAACCAGATAAGGAACGCGACTGATTCAGTATCTGAAGCCGTTACAGAAGCATCAGATGCTGTGGACGAATTAGCAGAAGAACTCCAAGAAACTTCTCAGAAAATAGAATCAGTTGCTGAGATAGCTGATCAGAATTCATCCGAGGCAGAGTCATCTGCTGCAGCTGCTGAAGAACAAACGGCTTCTGTAGAGGAACTTTCTAAATCTGCTCAACAACTGGCTGATCTATCCTCTAGATTGACCGACTTAGTAAAACAGTATAATCTGTTAGGAGAGGACGAAGAAGTGGAAGAAGAAGACTTTTAAAAAAAAGGTAAGAGATTTCAACCCTTTACAAACTTTCATATTTTTTTAAATAATAAAGACGATATCTGATAGGTAACATACATGAACTTTTTTAATTTATATCGTTTCTAGATAAATACAGCTCTAGCCATTATAATTGTAAGAAAGGTAAAATATTTTTTTATCTAGATGATCGAGAAGACACCTTCCTAGCAGAGTTAGGGAGGTGATGA
>CAYSTL010000136.1:0-4455 GCA_964433785.1 uncultured Thermoplasmata archaeon | reverse complement strand
TAAAAGAGGCGGTTCCTACTATAATTATGGATGGGATAAGTCTGACAGACGTCGAGGACGATGACGATGCTCTAACTGAAGATTCCGAAAACTATGGTCGGGTTGGTGTTACTTTTGGTGATGTGGGTACTACTGAATTAGAGTGTAATATCTGTTCTCCTGTCGATAAAGGCGAGTACGTCCAGATGGAACATCCCACTGTCGGTTGGGTTTTAGGTCAGGTAGACAGTATCGAGAGGAAAACCGACGTATCTATCGATAAGGCTATCCAGATAAGTCAGGGTGAAGATGTTGATATAGAAGACACACTGGTCGCTAAGATCAACGTTATCGGATATAGAGACGATAACGGATTGTTGAAGATACCCGGAAGTCCGTTCAGAGCAGGAGAGAACATCTATTTAGCCGATGAAAAACTGATAAGAGATGTTATAGGTCTTCACGAGAATGATAAAGGAGCTTATGTTGGAAAATTGAGAGGCCATGACATAAAAGTGAATATGGATATAAACGCCATGGCTCAAAAACACATATCCGTATTGGCCAAAACCGGTAGTGGAAAATCGTATACTGCTGGTATCTTGATGGAAGAGTTGATGAAGCATGATGTTACACTGGTAGTTCTGGATCCTCATGGTGAGTATTCATCCTTGGCTAAGGCAGGTAATCCTAAAAAATCCAATAGATTCGACGTGAAAGCTAAAGGCTATGGAGATAAATTGACGGAATTTTCCCCATCCCCTGATATCAACAAGAGTGCTCAACCTCTCAAGTTCACTTTCAGGAACATGGAACCTAAAAAGATATTGGAACTAGCTGGTATGGATAAACGCCAGACATATGTGAAGGCATTGGAGAGTTCCATGTCAAATCTAGCTGTATCGAAAGGTGACTTCTCTGTAAATGATGTTATCCGTGTATTACAGAGCAATGAAGAAGACAATCAATCTTCATTGATACGAGGTTTAGAGAATGTCAAACAGAAGAAGATATTCGATGATAGAGGAACTCGTATGGACGAGATAGTGAACGAGGGAAAAACATCTATCATAAATCTGAAAGGTACATCTCCAGATCTACAAGGTTTCATCGTGAACAAGCTGATGGGTGCAATATTCGAATTGAGGAAGAGGAAGAAGATACCTCCATTGATACTGGTTGCAGAAGAGGCACACAACTTCTGTCCACAGCGGGGCAAGGTCGAGAGTTCAGAAACATTCAAAACAGTTGCTTCGGAAGGTAGAAAATTCGGTATGGGTCTTGCTATAATAACTCAAAGACCTGCTAAAGTGGATAAGAACGTACTGAGCCAGTGCAACACTCAGATAATCTTGAAGATGACGAATCCTAACGATCTTAAGGCGGTTGAATCGTCTGTTGAGGGAATTACCAAAGGTATGAAGGAAGAGATACAGCGTTTACCGGTGGGAGAAGCGATTCTATCCGGCGGTGGGCTGTCAGAACCGCTGCTGGTACAGATAAGACCTAGGGAAACTCAAGATGGTGGACAATCCATAAAGTTGGTTGATTGAGATGTTATCTGAAGAGAAGGTCGAGGATTATTTGGACAAAACAAAAAAAGCTTTGGACAAGATCGAGATAAGCGCTCCTGAACGATCTCACAACATAAAGATCGCTAAGGATTTTTTGAATATGGCAGAATCTTACTACAAAGATGCTTTACATTTTTACGAGAACGACGATCTGGTCAATGCGTTCGCGTGTGTTAATTATGCACACGGCTGGTTGGATGCTGGAGCTAGGTTAGGATTGTTCGATACAGGTGGAGATGACCAACTTTTCACTCTAGCTGATTAATCTAGCACCTTTTGGATCGATATTTGTCAAGTAAACGTTATTTTCACCCAGTTCTTCAACCATCGTTTCTTCCAATCTTTCTGTATCTCCGAAAAAGAATATCGAATTACCGATCATCGCCATGCTTCCTTTTCCGTATTCACTGCATTTGTTGAGAATAGGGTGCATCTCATCTTTTATGAATTTTGTTTCTTCAGCGAACTGAAGTGATAGATCTAAGAACCTATCGAATCCATCTTCGGGCATGAATTCTTCCATCATATCGTCACCGATGGCCTTTATCCATGCAGACATAATCGGATCGTTCAGTATGTCTGGAGTGGAAAGTGGAGAACCTATTATCCCTATAACAACATCATCATCTCTTTCTTCAATCTTTATCTCTCCATGTGGTGGTAGTCCTCCTTTCACCCTCGTTTCGAACCCACCGTTGTATTGACCGATAACATCACCTAATCCGGTTCGACAGAATATTTCGGAATCGTGAGCTGCATTCATTGCTTTATCTGAATCTTCTTCACCCAATTCACCTAGAACTGCAGTTCCTGCAGCAAGAGCACAGGCTCCGCTCATGCCGAATCCCTGACTGAACGGTATATCGGTGGTTATTTTAACACTGCCTCCAGGAGCAAGATTGAACAACGTTTTTTCAACGACTAAAAATGAAGTCTTTTCACCATTGATCGATATATCCCATCCATTTCCCTCGACTTCAGCTTCTGCAGTAGCTCCGAGTGCTATAGAAAAGCCAGCGCCTTTAGAACCGACTTTGTTCATTGCTTTTTTTCTTTCGATCGGGATGCTGAAGAATCCAGTTATATGTCCCGGACAGAATGCTTTTGAAGTCATTTCATTTCTTTCTCCAGTTCATCTAAAATATAATCTGCTATACGTCTTTTACTTCCCTCAACCCAGGTCCCATCTCCTAGGATGTAGACGCTGTTCTCGTCTTCACTCACATCTTTCAAAGAGTTGGCCACAACCATGTCTGCTCTGTCCTCTTCTATCATCTCCTTGGCTTTTTTCACCGCTTTATCTCTTGTATCGGTGGCTTTGTAAGCTACTAAGTAATCGACCTGCTCTCTTATCTCATCTATGAATTTAGGCATCGGTGTAAGTTCCACTGTGAGTGATTCTCGGGAACTGATCTTCTCTTCTGAGACCTCCTCCACACCGAAATCCGATAAAGCTGCAGGTACTATCGCAGTACCTTCCAACTCATCTTTCATATCCAAAAGATCGTTTAGAGAATCGAATTCTGTATTAGGTATCCAATCTGGTATGTCAGCAGATACGTTACCATACCATAATTCTACGTCTGCTCCTCTCCTGTACGCTCTTTTTGCTATCTCTATACCACTCTTACCAGAAGCACGGTTGGTTATTACTCTCATAGAATCTATAGGTTCCTGGGTTTTACCAGTAATCACTGTGATCTTCTTACCTTTCAAATCATCATTGAGCCTTCTTATGACAGAATCTACAATCTCATCTCTGTCAACTATTTTAGCGGCACCTTCTTCTATCTTCGGCCCTACTATTGTGAAATCTAATCTCTCTTTCAAAACATCGAGATTTTCCATAACGATCGGATGTTCATACATGCTCTGGTGCATGGCTGGGACCAGAACGATGGGTATTCCTGACCCTATACAGGTAGTTGCAAAGGTAGTTACAGGGGTGTCATCTATTCCATTAGCGATCTTAGAAACGGTGTTGGCCGTCGCAGGAGCTATCAAGAAAAGATCTGCTTTATCAGGGACTTTACCACAGAATTTTACATGTTCGGTTTGACCAGTGAGTTCTGTGATTACTTCGTTACCACATGCAAATTCTAAAGCATATGGATGTATGAGTTTTGTAGCCCATTCTGTGGTAACACAGTGAACTTCAGCCCCCTCTCTCACCAATTCTCTTATCAGTTTTACACATTCAACGACAGCTATACTGCCAGTTACACCTAAAATGATCTTTTTGCCTTCAAGGTCACTACCTTTTGAACCCTGCAGATGCTTGGAAGGATGCATGTTTAATAGTTATACTAGCGATTATAATATTCTTTCGCCTTAAATACTGATATTTTGATCAATATGATTCGTAGATCCCATTGTGGAACCTATCCGGATGTCCCATCTTTGGTAAGCTGTTCTCAAGGTCATCTTTGAAATCTTTGACCATAACCCTGCTCCATCTATCGTCGTAGTAACGATAATTCATATCCTTCAGTGGTTTCGCGTAATGTGGATTGACGAACTTGAATACCATGTATTCACTATCGACTCTGCTTTCTAAAGCTCTGATCAATTTTGGAAGATCGTTGAAATTTTCTACTGCTAACTCATTACAGACAAGAGAATCTCTACTTTCAGAAAACAAAGCATATCCGATCCTTTTTCCATCTTTGTAAGCGATCTTTAAGTTTTTATTCTTGGGCCATCCACGGGCTTCAGCCATATCCATAAAATCGGTTTCTCTTACCACTAACCCATACAGTGATTTCACGCTATTTTCGTATGTTTTCCTTACGTAATGTGCATCTTTTTCTTCTTTGAATTCGATATCAGAATCGACATCATCCACTTTTGTATAGGCTGCGGGATACTTCATCACATCTTCGTATCCTAATTTTTTGTATAA
>CAYSTL010000135.1:0-4456 GCA_964433785.1 uncultured Thermoplasmata archaeon | reverse complement strand
AATCTAACATCATATCCTGATGAGACGAATCAGATTTATAGATCCAGCAGGTTACGAAAGATATGGAGAGTTAGATGGAGATGAGATAGACTGTTTTGGTAACAAGTATAACATAGATGATGTTAAAGTTCTTCCACCTTGTGAACCATCTAAAATAATATGCATCGGTAGAAATTACGCTGATCATGCAGAAGAGCTAGAAAATGTGGTTCCAGAAAGACCATTGTTATTTCTCAAACCACCTAACTGTTTATCTGCTCATAATGATACAATCAATCTTTTACCTGATAAAGAGAAGATCGACCATGAAGCTGAGTTGGCAGTAGTGATAAAAGAACAGTGCAGGAACGTATCTAAAGAAGATGCAATGGATTACGTTTTAGGTTACACCTGCTTAAACGATGTGTCTAACAGAGACGACCAAAGGAAAGAAAAGAATTGGGTGAGAGGAAAAGCCTTCGATAACTCAGCACCGATCGGTCCTATTTTGGTTTCGCCCGACCAGGTCGAAGAAGATGCAACGATAAAGTTGGAAAAAAATGGGGAAGTGAAACAGGAATCTGAGATTTCAAATATGGTTTTCTCCGTTCCTGATCTGATAGAAGAGATAACCAAATATCTCACTTTAGAAGAAGGAGATATAATAGCGACAGGAACCCCTGCTGGTGTAGGTCCAATAGAAGATGGAGACAGGATTGATATAACGATAGAAGGTATCGGTACTCTGACTAATTATTTCAAGAAATAATCTATCCAAGAAAAAGTTTAAAACTAATCTATTTATGTTATCACACCGATTTAAAGGTGATCTAACATGAAAGCCAAAAATTTAGGTCTAGTAGCTTTACTCCTAGCTTTCTTAGATGTGGGAGTGCCGTATTTATTTTTAAAAGATATCGGAGCCTTCTGGGGTAGTTATCTGTACTGGACATTATTGGCTCTTACGGTAATAGTGGTCGGAGCTATCTATATCAAACAATGGGGTGAAAACGAATGAATCCTCTTTATCTGATGCTCTCACTTTTGATCTGGTTGATCCTTGGAGTTGTTATTGCATATTTTGCTAGACAGCAGCTTGGAGAGGGGATATCAGAGTTCTTCTTAGCAAATAGAAAATTAGGAGGATTTATAGCTGGGATGACCTACAGTGCAACTACCTACAGCGCTTTCATGATGATCGGTCTGGTGGGACTGACTTATGCAACTGGGGTTGGAGCACTTGGATTTGAGATAACATACCTTATCTTCACTATAATCCTATTAGCGATCTTTGCTCCAAGATTCTGGGTCGCAGGAAAGAGATTTGGATATGTCACCCCTCCTGAATTATTAGCTGGTAGGTACAATAACAAATGGGTAGGGATAATCGCTGCTGTGATATGTTTAGTGATGCTCATCCCATATGCTTCTGTACAACTGATGGGTGTTGGTTATCTACTTGAAGGACTCACACCTTCATCGATACAAAACATGTATTTCGTAGGGATATTGATCGCAGCAACCTTCAGTGGATTTGCAGCCCTATGGGCTGGCATGAAGTCTGTTTCCTGGACAGATTCTTTCCAGGCGCTTATCATGATATCAGCCAGCATCATATTAGTTCTCTTCGTTTTCTTCCATTTCTTTGGATCACCATCTGGTTTCGTAACAGATATATCAAACAATCATCCTGAACTGCTGAAATTAAAGTGGGACTTCAAGATGTTCATAGGTTTAGCTTTACCCTGGGCATTTTTTGCTATAACCAACCCTCAGGTCTCGCAAAGGATGTTCGTCTCTGATTCGAGTAAAAGTTTGAAGAGGATGATCATATACTTCTCTATATTTGGTCTTATATACACGGTGATAACTACTCTTCTTGGTTTATCGGTAGCAGGTATATCCAGTTTATCTGTTTCCCAACCGGATAAAGCTATGCCTGTTCTTTTGAATAATATACCAGTTATCTTAGCTTTGGTAGTATTTATAGGCATATTCGCTGCGGCTACTTCTACTCTGAGTTCTATAGTTTTAACACTGAGTTCATTAGGATCTAGAGATCTGGTCAAGGGTATCAAGCCAAAGATATCAGAGAAATTGGAACTTTATTCGGGTAAATTGATAATCCTCGTAATATTGGTGTCATGCGTTGTTTTTGCCAACCTTAAATTTGATCTTATAGCAATACTGTCAAGTATGGCTTCCGGTGGACTTCTCGTCATGGCTCCTACTATTGTTGGTGCTTTCTTTTGGAAGAGGTCCACAGCTAAAGGTGCAATAGTAAGCATGGCTGTGGGTGGTTTATTTACCGCATCACTATATATAGCTGGAGAATCTTATTATCCATTAGGTTGGTGGCCATCTTTCTGGGGATTACTCGTTACTGTCATAATCTTCGTGATTGTCAGTTTGATAACGCAGCCGCCTGAAGATACGGAGGAATTTTTTGAGGAGATAGATGAAGGAATCAAAGAGCACGGTATGAGATGATCTTCAGCAGGTAACGTGTACTATGATGATAGAGTTACTTCTATCTAGATACTTATCGACAAGGTCTGGAGTTCTCAACTGTTTGTACTTGTATCCATTTACCTCTAGATATTTTTCAGTCTCAGGTAATAGTGCCAATTTTCCGTACTGACCAGTTCCAACTATGACCTGTTTGATATCTTGATGTTCAGTATTTTCTATATACTCTTTCATCTCTTCTTTTGTGAAGTTGTGACTTGTACCATGTTGGCTCTTACTTATCTCCTTTTTTCTTTTGATTATCTTATCCGGATAGATGACTATATCATGGTTGTAGGTTTCCCCCTCGACTTTTACCTTCCCAAAGGAAGTTTTTTCTATCATATAATTTCACCTAGCAGGTCAGATGAAAAGCACCTGCGAGCTTAATATTTTGATCCAACTTTTTGTTATACATCTTACAAGCTTTATCAGTTTTGTATGACTTTACTTTGAAATCTAACTTTCTAATCAGGTCTCTGGGAACGCTCATCCGCCCAGAACTACCTGTTCCTATTATCAAAAGATCCGGTTGGTACTCTATTATGTCGAATAGATCTGGTTTTTGTACTGTATGCCCTCTGTTCCTCCACCACCCAGATTTTACTTCTCTACCGAGAAGGATAACATCATCCGAATAAGATTTTCCATCTATTTTTATACTCCCAAAGCTGTATGATTCTATGAAGTTTGAACTCATCTTGTCTATATATTTAAAAAATCGGTTAAAAATGTTTTGTAACATCGATAATCTTTTATTCTATGGGTTAATAGCAACTCATAAGGGATAAAATGAGTAAAATAACATTCAGCATAATAAAAGCAGATGTAGGTGGTTATCCAGGCCATTCAAAAGTACATCCAAAATTGATAGAGGTTGCAGAAGACAGCCTGAAAGATAAGGATGTTCTTGTAGATTATTATGTAACGAACTGCGGTGACGACTTAGAGTTGCTGATGACACACAAAGAAGGTGAAGATTCAGAGAAGATCCATTCGTTAGCATGGGATACATTCCAGAAGGCAACAGAGAAGGCAAAAGAGATAGGTCTTTACGGAGCAGGTCAGGACTTGTTATCCGATGCTTTCTCAGGAAATGTAAAAGGGATGGGACCTGGAGTAGCAGAGATCGAATTCACAGAAAGAAAAGCAGAACCTGTTGTAGCATTTTTGATGGATAAGACTGAACCTGGAGCGTTCAATTATCCGATATTTAAGATGTTTGCAGATCCATTCAACACAGCAGGTTTAGTTATCGATCCGAACTTACACAATGGATTCAGATTTGAGATCTGGGATATCAAAGAAGATAAGAAGATAATGATGGAAACACCTGAAGAGATATACGATATCTTAGCTTTATTGGGTGCAAAAAGTAGATTTGTGATCAAACGAGTTTATCCGAAGGGAGATAAGTTACCGGACGACGAACCAGTTGCAGCAGTGAGTACAGAAAAACTGTATCAGATTGCTGGTGAATATGTTGGAAAAGATGATCCTGTTGCTGTAGTGAGAGCACAATCTGGTCTACCTGCTTTGGGTGAAGTATTAGAACCGTTCTCACATGCATATCTTGTTTCTGGTTGGATGAGAGGAAGCCATAACGGACCGATCATGCCAGTATCTCAAGAAGAAGCAGTGTGTACAAGATTCGATGGTCCACCAAGAGTTGTTGGACTAGGAACACAGCTCAAGAACGGTCATTTCGATGAACCAGCAGATCTATTCGACGATCCTGCATTCGATGAAGTTAGAAAAGAATCTTCTAACATCGCAGATTACATGAGAAGGCATGGACCTTTCGAACCACATAGACTTCCACTTGAGGAGATGGAATATACAACATTACCTCATGTTATGGAACAATTGGAAGATAGGTTCGAAGATGTTGAATAAATAAAACTTCCTTTCTTCTTTTTTTATCTCTAATCAGGGCTAAGACCTCTTCCTTTAGGGAGAGGATACAGCC
>CAYSTL010000134.1:0-4475 GCA_964433785.1 uncultured Thermoplasmata archaeon | reverse complement strand
CCAAGTTTTATTAAAATCAAGGATCATCATTCCTTCTTTCTACTGCATATGGCATATTCATCTCCATCAAAGAATACATCTCTATCAGGATGTTCTTCTTGAATCTCTTTGATCATCTCCTGAATATCGTTGATGGTGATGGATTCATCTCTCTTATTGATCTTCTTATGGATTTTTTTATCCATTCAGATTCCTCTACTAACTTGAGATAGTAATTTAAATACTTATATTTTTTTGGTGTTTTATAGTGATTTTCCGGTAATTTAGATTGTTACGATACTGGTATTTATCTTATAATGTTGTTATAAATAGGAAAAATATAAATAGAATAAATGAATTTATTAATGTGTCTGACACAGTTATGACGTTATGGTGGTAAATGTATGACGGGAAAAGAAATGATCGATAAAATAGAGGATAAAAAGTATACGATTATGTATTACATATATTTCTTGAGCTGCTTAGGTGTAGCACTCATGATGGCTAAACCCGCAAATATAATCAGTTCAATCATCTAGTAGCGATCTTGTTGTTAGAGCTATAGATTCAGCGCTGTTATATTCTGGTTCCCAACCAATTTCTTTCATCTTTTCGATCGATAATCTCATAACTTTTACATCGCCTTTCCAGCCGCGACCGCCGTCTACTCCGCCGGTCCAGTTGTATTCAACATCTTCAAGACCCATCTCTTCTGTAACGATGTCTGCGATCTCTTTTACATCGATGTAGTCTTCAGAACCAAGATTGAAATATTCTACCTTTTCTTCAGCATTCTTTGTTGCGTGTACCATACCATCTATGCAGTCAGATATATAGAAGTAAGATTTTCTAGTACCAGGTGGACTACCTAGGATCTCTAATTCATCTGGATTTTCTCTCAATTTATTCACGAAATCGTAGGTGACTCCGTGTGTACTTCTAGGTCCGACAACATTTGCGAATCGGAACGATATCGCTCTCATATCGAAGGTGTAACAGTAAGATGATATCAATGATTCACAGCTCAGCTTTGACGCTCCGTACAAAGAAATCGGTTTAAGAGGTCCCAGATCTTCTGGAGTCGGGATAACATCTGTCTCACCATAGACTGTGGATGTGGAAGTAAATATTATCTCGTCTACATCGTTTCTCCTCATAGAATCCAATACTTTGTAAGTTGCTATGATGTTCTGATCCAGGTGAACGTAAGTGTCCTCAGCCCCCACTCTAACATCTGGATTAGCAGCTAGATGAAATACCATATCACATCTTTCCATCTGTTCATCTAGAGAATCTTCATCTAAAACATCGCCGATAACAAGTTCAAAATTATCATCATCAAACAGATGTTCTACCATCTCTTTCTTACCTGAAGATAGATTATCGTAGCCTATCACTTTATTTTTTTTAACAAGTTCATCACATAGATGGCTACCAATAAAACCTGCTGCACCAGTGACCAAGATAGTTCTATTTTGTAATTTCATATTCACACCTTCTTTTTGTTGTTTTCTAGTACGTGATTCTTAGAGAAATAATAAAGGAATATAAAGACTGCGATTATAAGGATTAATAGACCGAATCCTTTGAATATATTGGTTTTGAAAGCATTCAAAACAGCGCTTCCAAGATAATAAGAGATAATACCAAAAATGAAACATCCTATAAACGAACCAGAGATTATTGCAAACCAGGCTTGATACTTATTCATGCCTATAACTTTCCCTAATATGGACCCTCCAACGCCCCCGCTCCCTTGGAAAGGAAAGACAACAAATAGGGCAACTCCAACAAATGCGATTTTTGAGATCCATGCATTCTCTTTCATCTTCCTTGCTCCAAACTTTTCGAATCTTTTAATCCATTTTCCTACGAAAGGTATCTTTTCAGCGATATAGAAGTTCCAAAGTAGAAAGTAAGATGTAACTACATCTACGAAGGCGATAGATCCTGAAACCAGGGTAATTATTGCAGGGGCGGACAGATTATATTTGCTAGCCATTAAAGTGTATATAGTGCCTGGTATCACACTTTCTTTTCCGAATGGAGGGAAAAAGTAAGCGGATATACCACCTCCAACTACCCAAAATATGGACTTATCATAGATGATTAGATATAAAAGTGAGATATATAAAGCAGCAACTAAGAACGGGACAATGAATAGAAATAATTTGCCCCAGATTGTAGAGAAAAATTCATCCTCCTTTAGATTAATAAAGCTCATCAACCACGTTATGGAGAGAGGGTATAAAATAACTTTTGAATATTTTCGATTATTTCTTAACTATTATCATTGCATGGTCCTTCTGCCATCTGCTTATATCAACTCTATCTATAACCTCTAGACCTTCTTTTTTTAGTTTCTCTTCCACTTCATCATAGATTTTTTTCGGTTTCTTACTCACATCTATACTCCTAGATTTTACGGCTAAAAATCCGTAATTTTTGTCCTTTAGAAATTTAATATTTTTGATGAAAATCTCTGTTTGATCTCTCTGAGATATATCCTGATATAGAAAATCTACTTTTTGAACGATGTCTGAATATTCATCTACATGATGAGCATCAGCCATGATTGGAAAGATATTTTTTCTTTTCTCAGAAAGATTTAGGAGCTTTCTATATGGATTTCTAGCCATCTCTACAGCGAATATTTTACCATGGGTCAGGATATCGGAAAGGTGACTTACAGTCGTTCCATCTCCTGCTCCAAGATATAGGATTTTACTCTCATAACTTAGTGGAAAAAAATCAGATTTTTTAAGGTGAGCTCCTATCTTGCTCCTGTTAGGGTCCCAATTTCTGTATTCGAAATCATCCTCTTGAACTAAATCTTCGCCATAGACACTCTCACCAGGAACGAGGTTCATGGTGTAGATCTCATTGTTTTGCTTGTATACACCGTCTTGGACTGCTTCTAGTTTCATCTTAACTCTTCTATAACTTGAGGTAACTTTTCAGCGAATTCTCGACATTCTTCCTCAGGAACTGTGAAGGAAACTCTAACGAATTTATGTCCAGATTTCTTTGAAAGGTAATTACCACCTCTAACGAAGATATCGTGTTCATAGAGCAATTTTTCCTGTATCTCCTGAGGATCCAATCCTGTTTCATGGACATCTATCGCGAACATGTTAGTTGATGAAGGATAAACAGGTAGTTCTAGACCAGGTATCTTATCAACTGCGTCTTTGATTATAGCTTGATTTCTTCTCGATTGTTCGACCATATCATCTATCCATTGATCTTTTGTTTCCAATGCTGCCTTAGCTCCTACTTGAGCGAGTACATTTGCTGATAGCACATTGGGTCTCCATTTGTGTAATTCTTCAGAGTACTCTTCAGGCATTATCAGTGAACCTAGTCTCATTCCAGCGAAACCGCAGTTCTTAGAGAAAGAATAGACCAAGAGCGTCTTTTCCGGATAAAATTCAGTCGTCAGTGTATGTTCATACGCAAAATCTCTGTAAGTGATATCATCTATGAGCCATAGATCATTGTCTTCAGCTATTTCGGATATAGCCTTAACTTCTTTTCTAGTGTATGACGTTCCTAAAGGATTTAGAGGATCTATGAATAAAATCATCTCAGTATCGTCATTTACTGCTTCGTTGACTTCATCGATGTCCATCTTGTAATCATCATTGTATATGTCTATCTCAGTAAGGTCTGCCCCCGTTAGTTCGATTTGGTGATGGATGGGCATAAAACTTGGATCTGAGGCGATAACATGATCGCCTTCATCGAGTAAAGCTCTTGTCAGTAGATAGGTGGATTCAACAGCACCATTGTTGACCATGTTATCGAACCCTTCTGTAAGCCCGATATCTTCCAATATCAACTGTTTAAGTCCTAAAACACCTTGCTTGTAAGGATACAAATTATATTTTCTTTTGTCTACAGCTTCTTTTATCTTTTCTTGTATCTTGGGTGTTGTCTCTAATTGATTAGTATTTTGACTCATCCATATAATTTCTTCTTCTTTTTCGTGAGCATAAACGAAGGGATCTTGACTCAAATAACCACCATCCGATGAAATGTGCAAATAACTATAAGTTTTTCGGGCGTTTGTCAATGGGTAAATAGAAAGATATTTATCCCTCCTTCTTTTTACACACGCCCAGACAAAAAGTTTATATTCCCTTTGTTATAACGGGTAATGCTGTCCTATATGGATGGTAAATAATGATAAGTTACAGCAAGAATTCGTTACACTCATTCTTGCTTCCCCGAGGGATCATAGATTCCTCTCAGTCGCAAATTACTCCGTAATTTGTCCTAACGGGGAACAAGTTCCCCGGAGTCGCGAATTATTTCAAATTCGCTCCTAACGTGGAAAATAGAATTTTCCACTAAGTCGCAATAAGTTCATTACATTCACTTATTGTCCTCATAGGGAACAAGTTCCCTAAAGTCGCAAAATGCTCACTACGTTCACATTTTGCTCCTGTGGTGTAGTCCGGCCAATCATCTCGGCCTTTCGAGGCCGATACTGT
>CAYSTL010000133.1:0-4499 GCA_964433785.1 uncultured Thermoplasmata archaeon | reverse complement strand
CAGGATGCACAAGGCATTCCGTAGAGTCAGAAGCAAGAAGGCTGACATGACAGATCGGTTGGAAGACAACCTTTCAGGAGTGAAGATAATCAAGGTGTTCGCTAACGAGCTCTTTGAAAGAGGGAGGTTCGCTGAAGAGAACATTGAACATTTTGAAGCTAGAAGAAAAGCTGTGAAGTACATCGCCATACTTGGTCCAGGAGCTTACTTCCTGAATAGCCTGGGTTTAGTTCTAACTCTTGGTTACGGTGGATATCTGGTCATGGAAGGTGTGATATCAGCTGGTACCTTAGCAGCGTTCTACACTTACTTACTCGGGTTCCGAGGTCCGATGTTAAGATTGATACATATCAACGAAGGATTGAGTCGGTTCTTAGCTTCGATCGAGAGGTTCTTCGACCACATGGACATAAAACCAGCTATATTTTCTAAATCTGGTTCTGTCACATCTGAAGATGTTGCTGATAAAGAGGATACAGAAAAAGAGAAAGAAGAGCACGAAAGCGGCTCTATCCTTGAAGGAGAAGATAGACTAGAGCTGGTACAGGATTTAGATGATCTGGATAGGGACAAGATAAAGAAGGAGAAGGTACACGAAAAAGTACCCATACCCGGTAGAGTCACCTTCGATCACGTTGATTTCTCCTATGACCAGAGTGAGCAGGTCCTCAAAGATGTCGATTTTGATGTACCACCTAAGAAATCAGTGGCTCTTGTGGGCCCGAGCGGTTCCGGTAAGACAACTATCGTTAGGTTGATACCTCGTCTATACGATGTCGATGATGGTTCAGTTAAGGTCGATGAAGTAGATGTAAAGAATTGGAATCTGAAGGAACTGCGTAACTCTATTGCGATGGTCTTGCAGGACGATTTCTTGTTCTCCGGTACGATAAAAGAGAACATAAGCTACGGAAGGCCAGATGCTACTGAAGAAGAAGTCCTTAAGATGGCAGAAGAAGCTAACGTGGATCAATTCGCAAAAGATATGCCTGATGGTTACAAAACCAAAGTGGGACAGAGAGGTATAAAACTGTCTGGTGGACAAAGGCAGAGGATATCTATAGCCCGAGCATTACTTAAAGATCCAGAGATCTTGATACTAGATGAGGCTACTTCTTCCGTAGATTCACATACTGAAAAGTTGATACAGGAAGCTATCGATAGAGTATCTGAAGGAAGGACAACATTCACCATCGCACATAGGTTATCAACGATAGTAGATGCTGATGAGATACTGTTCATAGAGGATGGTCAAATAGAAGAAAGAGGAACGTTCGATGAACTGATGGATAAAGGAGATAAATTCCAGCACTTCTACGATCTGCAGTTCGGTGGTAAGATGATGGAATGACCTAAATTTTTAACTAGGTGTAAAGGAACCAATACACAAAACATAATTAGTACGAATGATAATATCATATTTGTAAGTATGATTAAATTGAAAGCTAAAGTTGGAAAAAGAGGACAGCTGGTCATTCCTAAACCTATCAGGGACATGTTCAACATAAATCCAGCAGACGAAGTTTATTTCAGAGTAGAAGATGATAAGATAATAATCGAATCAAAAGATCCAGAGAAGATATTTGAGGAGTATATATCGGCTATAGAAAAGAAAAAGGAACCAGAAGATATAGACTGGGATTCAGAATATTATTCCCAATTAGGTGATTGAGTTGTACTATTTAGACAGTAATATATTCATTTTACCAGCATTGTATGAAGGGAAAAAATCTGACAGGGCAAAAAAGCTGATCCATGATGTTATAGAAGGAAAGATAGAAGCGGCAACATGCTCTTTGACCTTCGATGAAATAACATATATTATTTCTAAAAGGTCCTCTAGAAAAGCTGCATTGAAACAAGCTGAAAGGATAATGGAATTCCCTCACCTCAAAATAATTGACGTTAAAGGTAAGGAAATAGTTACGATGCTAAAGTATATGGATACATATGATAAGATCCAACCACGAGATGCTATCCATCTTTCTGCTGCTGTAAATAGTGGTATATATACAATAGTTTCTGATGACGATGATTTCAAAGAAGTAAAAGAAGTAGAATGGAAAAGTTTAGAAGATATGAAATAAAGATTATAGGTGGGTCTAGGATGAATGAAGACGTTCCTATCTTTGAAGATGGGAAACACTATGACGAGATGGTTCATTTTGAAGATGATGTAGAGTTCTACAAAGAATGTGTTGATGAGTATGGATGACCGGTCTTAGAACTTACCTGTGGAACTGGTAGGGTGACTATACCTATCGCTGAAGAAGGAATAGATACAGTAGGTTTAGATATATCACATCATAGGCTTGAATTAGCTAAAGAGAAAGTATCGAAGAAGGATGTTGATGTAGATTTTGTTAAAGATGATATGAGAAACTGTTTTCTAGTGTTCGTAAGCACTTGAAAGATGATGGCAGATTCATATTTCAGATATTTAATCCGAACCTTGATATCCTCACTAGAGATCCAGATGAAGAATTCGATGCGACAGAATACGATGATCCTTATGATGAAGGTAAGATACAAGTAACTGAAAAATCAGATTACAAGTCAGCTGATCAGATACTTGACATAGATTGGTTTTTCTACAAAGGTGACGAATTGATAGATAAATGGGATTGGCAGCTTAAGATTTTATTCCCGAAAGAGATCGATGCACCTTTGAGGTATAATGGATTAGCTATAGAAGAAAAATTTGGAGATGTAAACAGATCTGAATTTACTGATGATTCTGATTCACAGGTTATGATCTGTAAAAAATCTTCCTGATCAGATTATCTATTTTTCAACTGCCATCTCTGATATCTCTTGTACACGAATCCAATAACGACTCCTAGGAAGAGCAGATTGTAAATCACCAATATTCCCATGTTCTCGAAATCTGTACCGATCAATATCCCGTGCACTAGTACGAAGAAACTAACAACATACATCAGAGAATGTACAGCTCTCCAATATTTCTTCATCTTGCTTCTTATCAATGCAGCTAGAACACCCACATAGATAAGTATCAATGCTGGCCGTCCAGCTAACTCCCAGAAGGCCAACCATGAAGAAGTATCGGGTATGAATACCGTGATATCACTCACATCGATGGCAAACAATACGGGATGTAAAGTGGCACTGGCTATACCGACCGCAGCGAATACATGATGTATCTTCAGGAAAGGCTTACCAAACGCTTGGTAGATCTCTTTCAAAAAAGGAGTCATAAGAGTAGCGATAGATAGTGAATACAATCCTGTAAGAGCGAACAACCTTATAAAGAACTCATAATGATCTGAACTTGGATTGGTTAAGAAAAGCGCGATTATCACGATATAAAGTCCAACGATACCACCTACGGCATAATATCCTTTCTTATCCAATCAAGTCCTCTCCTTGGATATTAAGATATATAAACTCAGTTATTTATATAGATACCGGGTTTTAGAAATTTTAAAAATATCTTTTTATAGATCCGTCAATTTTTCCCTGACATCGTCTGGAGATTTTTGTCTTGATTATGCCTCATATACTACCTTCCAAAAAAAGCAATATTATGAATTCTGATATATCTAACAAGGTTATTCAATACCTATAGAAATTATAGTCAAGGAAATAACTTTTTTTGATATTTTAGTATACGGGACTAGTTGTAAAGGATTGCACATCCGTCCATCCTCAAACGAAGTTCTGTGGATTTTGATGACGAGGAAAAATCCCCTCTAAGTTGCGTCTTCCATTATAATATATGGGCATTTCACCTCAGCACTATAAAGAAAACCCACAGCAGTACGAATGATAGCAAAATAGAAAAGATCGTGATGGGCAGACTTATCTCTGTAAAATCTTTGAATGAGATAGGATGTCCCATCCTTTCTGATATGTTAGCGACCATCAGGTTGGCTGGTCCGCTTATCAACGTTCCGTTAGATCCAAAGCAAACAGCTAGTGAGAGGGCCCACCACATGGGATTGACCACGTAACCAGTTCCCAATCCACTGTGTTCTATGAACGCTCCGATAGCGGGGATCAACGTTATCGTTGCAGGTATGTTACCGACAACGATAGAGAATGTACCACTGACTATCAAGACGACAAAAAGCGCCATGAGCAGGTTACCACCACTTGCTCTTGCAACTCCTACAGCTATCAAGTCGATAACTCCCGCTTTATCGAGTCCACCGACCAATATGAAAAGTCCTGCCAAAAATAGAAGTGTAGACCAATGTACGTGTCTTAATGCATTTTCTGTTTCAGAGAAAGAGAGAAGTAACAACATAGATGCCCCTAACAGGGCGACCACCCATGGATCTATCCCGATTATGTGATGTATCGTGAACAGAACCATGGTAAAAAGCAGTGCGATAAGGGCTTTTTTGAACATACTCCAATCCTCGATCTCGTCTCCCTCATCCATCTCTGCTACCTTTTCGAAGTTCTTCATATCTTGATCCATTAAGTCTTTGAACATCAATTCGAAGATCAGCAGGGTGAAAAACAAAACGATT
>CAYSTL010000132.1:0-4593 GCA_964433785.1 uncultured Thermoplasmata archaeon | reverse complement strand
CTTTAGGAGTCATCTTGGTAACTACCTGGTAGGCAGGGTCACCCTTTCTATATTTCAACACTAAATAGTTCTCCTTCTTTTCCTGGGTTTCACCTAATTCATAGGGAAGATTTAAACGTTTTCTTGGATTCCATGTACTCATCATCAAAATATCTTCAGCATCAACGATACCATTCATCCTGGATACTCTATAAGCTGTCTCCATCTCACTGAACATGTTGGGATTACAGATCATCGCATTGTCCGTTCCCAGAGACAGGTCCAATCCAACATCGATCATCTCAGGGATATCAGGGATCTTTCCAAAAAACAAATTCGATCTCGGACATATCACTACAGGTATATCTTCTTCCACACATCTCTCTAGATCTTCTCTAGTGGCCTCTATCATATGTACCAGGTGATGCACACCCAATTTTAGAACCTCATCGATAGGTTCTCTAACATCCTCAGAACAGTGTAATGCAAAGGGTTTACCTCTCTTCTTAGCACTATCTGAAACTTTCTTTATCTGAGATTCGTCCCAATCTCTATAAGCACTTAGGCCTATACCGTGTGCCATGGATAATATACCGTTCAATTCCCACCCATCGAATTTTCTCTGCATCGGTCTTGAAAGTATCCTGGGCCTGATCTTTTCTCCGAATTCACCCATAACGTTCTGCAGTGGTTGAAGTCCATTTATACCCCCTTCTCTGAAATCTATCACGTCGGTGACACCATATTCTCTCATCTCTCTAAAATATTCCTTTATCGCAGGTATCATCTTTTCGTTCGTTGCTTTAGACAACGCTTTCTCTTTGATACCGCCAGGTCCTACGACTTCTTCGATAGTGCCACTCGGAGGTTCCTCTACAACAGAATCTCCTACATGGGTATGAGCATTATAAAACGAAGGTATCATGATCGCTCTTTCGTCTCCCTCATCACTACCTTCTTCAAATTCAACTATCTTATCATCTTCAAGCACTATTTTTGCTTGTACGAAGCCTTCCTCTGTCAGAAATGGTCCATTGTAACTTTGCATCCTTTACACCAATACATCCAATCTTACATAACATTTGTTTTGATCATAATAGGTTTCCATCTTCATCCCATACATAAACGTTGCCATCTTCTGATTCAGCGACGACCATGTCCTGACCGCTGATCTTTCCAACGGCTACTCCACCGACACCACCTTCTGGTTCTTTAGCTATCCACAGAATCTCTCCTGATTCGTCCCAGACGTAAACTCTACCGTCTGCTGAACCTGCAACTACGACTTCATGCTCTCCTAGTGTACCCACCGTTACACCGTACACTTCCCTTAAAGGTTCTGTTCCTATCCAGATCAATCTTCCGTAAGCATCCCACATGTATACGTTCCTGTCAGACGAACCGCCAACAACTACCTGATATCCTGCGATCTCACCGATATCAACGCCATTTACATCATCACCTGCGTTCTTTACAACCCATAAAAGATTACCGAACTCATCCCAAACGTAAACATTACTATCAGAAGAACCTGCAGCGACTACATCCACACCGCCTAGCTTACCTATAGCAACCCCTATGACGGAAAAATCTGGATCTTCAGCTCTCCATAAAAGATTACCGTTCTGATCCCATACATAAACATTAAGAGCAGCGCCTACGACTACGTCTTTCTTTCCCAAATTGCCTATAGCAACGCCCCTGACTTCACTCTCGGGCTCTTCACCCACCCATATCTGGGTTCCCATATCATCCCACACATATACCTTATTATCGAGTGAACCTGCAGCGATAACGTTCTGATCTCCTAGTTTTCCAACAGCTACACCACCTATCCCTGTGGTGGGACCAGCTCCTTTCCAGAGGAATTCGCCATGGCCTAAACTTCTTAGGATAACAGAAACGATATCGATTCGATTTGCTATCCTATCGTAAACCAATCTAGCATTCTCTTTGATCCTTTCCTTATCATTTCCCATGGCCCCGATGAGTGCAGGAACTACCTTCTTTGGTTTTTTTACTCCTGCTCTCGTTAATTTATCGATAGCCTCATCTCTTTTAGATTTCCAAAAGCTTCCCAATTGATTGATTAAATCCTCTGTTGAGACCATCAGACTTGATATAACCCTTATATAAAAAAAATTTTTCCTAAAAAAACATATTTTTGGAAGAAGATCACATTAAAAAATACGAAAGATATAATTGATATAGTACATTTATGGCAACTAAGATGGAAGAGATTTGGACTGAAAAATACAGGCCGGAGAATATCGACGAAATAATCGGGCATGACATGATCAAGCAAAAGTTGAACGCTTATGTTGATAAACGCAGTATGCCTCATCTTCTATTCTCAGGTCCACCCGGTTCTGGTAAAACGACTTCAGCTATATGTCTGGCAAAAGAAATGCACGGTGATGGGTGGAAAGCTAACCTAAAAGAGATGACCTCTAGTCGGAGAGGTATACAGGTGATAAGGGAGAATATAAAGGATTTCGCTCAAAGTCGTACTCTTGACGAGACCGGTTTCAAGATCATCTTTATGGACGAGGCTGATGAATTGACCCCTGATGCTCAATCAGCTTTTAGAAGGACTATGGAAAAATTCTCTGAAAACTGTAGGTTCGTACTATCGTGTAATTCCCCATCGAAGATCATCGATCCAATACGTTCTAGATGTGCCGAATTCAGGTTCAGAAGGTTAAAAAAAGATCATGTTAAAAGATGGATAATGAACATCGTAGAGGAAGAAGGATTGGAAATAACTGAAGATGCTTTGGAGATCCTTATCAGGTTCTCAGACGGTGACTTGAGGAAATGTACCAATATAATACAGACAGCAGCTACTAAATCCAGTAAATTGACAGAATCCCTGATCAAAGAAGTGAACGAGTTGACCAAGACTGGAGATGTGAAGGAGATGATCCTAGATGCCTCTAAAGGTAATTTCCTGGATGCTAGGGACAAACTAGATGAGTTACTTATCGAGTATGGATTGTCCGGAGAGGATATCGTATTGTTGATACATGACGAGATATATGATATCCCGATGACAAATCAGACCAGAGTCAACTTGGTCAAGAAATTAGGAGATACTGAAAGGAATATCGTTGAAGGAGAAAACGATAGGATCCAGCTTGAAAATTTCCTTTCACAGCTCTCTGTCAGATTGTGATTTTAGTCACTGATAATTGAAAACAAGAATTAATTAGTCAAATATTCACATATATCATTTTGAGGAAAGATAACAAAGACAAAATGTGGAATACAGAAAAACCCTCTTCCACAATCTCTTTTTTATTTTGTTTTATATATCTATTCAATAAAACATTACTAGACTGTATATCCCTATACCTATTGCTGCCAACCCGATCAGGATAGAGACCGGTTTGTTGCTGAGTAGCATCCCGAGCAATTCAAAGATATCCTCTATAAATTTGAACATCAGGTATATGATAAGGAGTACGATGATAAATACAGCTGCTAAGATCCATCTAACGTCCAAACCAGAGATATGTACAGGTGGCATATTCATAGCTAGGTAAGCGGTAGCAACTCCAGCCACTATCAAACCTAGAAGTGAAGCCCATGGAATATCTTTTAACGGTTTAAGGAATAATGAAACACCGACGACGACTAGACCCCAAGCAATCCAATTGGGATAAGTCGAGGAGCCGAAAGTTACGATACCAAAAATCAAGGAAGCTACACCATAAAATAGACCTATGAAATGAACAAAACCTCCCATGAGTTTATCAGTAGCATCATCACTATCGACTTTCATGAATCCAGAAAGTAGAGATACGAATCCTCCCATCAGGATAACAATGCTTGGGTATGGATAAGCAGCTAAGTTCTCATACATGATATCAAAGGATGAGTTATATACAATTTCTAACAATAAATATTTTTATATCGTCTATAAAAACCCTATATCTCTATAAAGTTCGAGAAAAAATTGGCAAAAATCAGTAAGATTCATAACATATATTTATTATAATTATAGTGGAAGACACAAAACAATTATGGAAAGTTATGTCTTTGACTATAAATATAACAAAAATATAGAATGTATAAACCTATCAAAGCTAATTAATGATAAATCCGGAAATATATACATTATAAATAGGTGTAAAGATGAGTAAACACATAATATTCATCATTGTATTCATAATCTTAGCAAGTTTGATCACATCTGGAGTTATGATCGTGATAGACCACTTCATCAATTATAAGTTTTTTAGACTAGACTGGATGATAATAATAGTATTATCTATAACAATCACAGTATTCACTTTTGGAAGATGGTATATCAGAGGAGAAGACAAGAATTAAAATCTTTGAATTCTTATCTTGAAAGATTTGAAAACAATTATTTATAAAATGAACGAACGCCGAGAGAGGGACGAACAAATCTATGATTTGTGAGTGTGTAGAATACGAAGTATTCTGCATGATTTTCGAATCACTCTTGAGGCGTGAGTGAATAAAATGAACGAACGCCGAGAGAGAGCGTTGTAGTTGAAGTTCAACGCTTATGGTTAATTATTTATATCACACTCTTGTTAAAATTAATATGAAGCGCAGTAAGGAAGACATAGAAAGAGCTAGAAA
>CAYSTL010000131.1:0-4594 GCA_964433785.1 uncultured Thermoplasmata archaeon | reverse complement strand
ATGGGAAGAAAAGAGAAAAATATTCAGAAAGCACAGAAACTTATGGACAAACCACTTCAGATCAGGAATATCGGTACAGCCGCGCATATTGATCACGGTAAAACCACTCTTAGTGACAACCTGATAGCCGGCGCCGGTATGATGTCTGAAGAGTTGGCTGGTAAGCAATTGATGCTCGATTTCGACGAACAAGAACAAGAGAGAGGTATCACGATCAATTCTGCGAACGTATCGATGGTCCACAAATATGATGATGATGAATATCTTATTAACCTTGTTGACACACCTGGCCACGTTGACTTCGGTGGCGACGTTACGAGGGCCATGAGGGCCGTAGATGGTGTGATCATTGTTGTTTGTGCAGTCGAAGGTGTGATGCCTCAGACTGAAACGGTAATACGTCAGGCCCTGAAAGAAAAGGTCAAACCTATTTTGTTCATAAATAAAGTTGACAGACTGATAAAAGAATTGAATGTTTCACCTGAAGAGATGCAGCAGAGATTCCACAAGATAATCAGAAACGTTGATAATTTGATTAAAAATAACGTTCCTGAGGAATTTGCTGATGAATGGAGACTTAACGTAGAAGATGGGTCTGTTGCATTCGGCTCAGCTCTGAACAATTGGGCTATCTCTGTACCATACATGCAGAGAAATGATATATCTTTCAAAGATATCTACGAGCATATTGAAGCTGGTAGAGAGAAAGAAAGAGAATTGATCGAAAAGGCTCCACTTCACGAAGTATTGTTGAACCAGGTTATCAGGCACATGCCTAATCCTATAGATGCTCAGGAATATAGGATCCCACACATTTGGAGAGGAGATGAAGAATCCGAATTAGGTCAGGCCATGGTAAATTGTTCACCTGATGGTCCTACATCTCTGATGGTCACTAAGATCATAATGGATCCACACGCTGGTGAGATATCAGTAGGTAGATTGTTCAGCGGTAAAGTGATAGATGGTATGGAACTTCACGTTGATGATCAACCTAGGATGAATCGTGTACAGCAAGTTTCTTTGAGTGTTGGAGCAGACAGGATACCTGTCGAAGAGATAAAAGCAGGTAATGTTGTAGCTGTCGGTGGTTTAAGAGATGCAATCGCTGGTTCTACAGTTACTTCGGTAGAGGGCGCTACCCCATTCGAAGAGATGAAGCACTTCTCAGAAGCTGTTGTTACTAAAGCCGTTGAGGCTAAAAATACTGCAGATCTACCAAAGCTTGTTGAAGTATTAAGATCCATAGCTAAAGCTGACCCAAGTATCAACATCAAGATCGATCAGGAGACCGGAGAACATCTTATTTCTGGAATGGGTGAACTTCACCTTGAGGTCACTGAACACAGGATCCAAGAAGAACATGGTGTTCCGATCACTTCTTCAGAACCGATCGTTGTTTACAGAGAAACTGTTGAAGGAGAAGGCGGTACATTTATGGGAATCTCACCGAACAGACACAACAGGTTCTTCTTCGATGTAGAACCCTTAGAAGAAGATGTAGTGAAAGCTATAGATGAAGGAGATATCCACGTTCACGGTAAGATAGAGAATAAAAACGAACTGACAAAAGAACTTCAAGAACTAGGCATGGATAAAGACGAATCAAAGAATTTCGAAGAATTCCACGGAGCTAACGTACTCTTAGATATGACTAAAGGTATCCAATATCTCCACGAAACTATGGAATTGATAGTAGATGGTTTTGAAGAGGTTATAGAAGAAGGTCCATTGGCTGCTGAACCGGTCAAAGGATTGAAAGTCAAATTGGTGAACGCTAAACTACACGAAGATACGATACATAGAGGACCAGCGCAGGTCATACCTGCTGTGAAGAACGCTATATATGGAGCGATGTGTCAAGCAGGTAGAGAACTTCTTGAACCAAAACAGAAAGTGTTCATAGATATTCCATCCAAACTTATGGGTAACGTTAGCGTAGAGATACAGCAGAGAAGAGGAGAGATCATAAACATGGATCAAGAAGGAAGCAACTCAGAGATAACAGCAAAGTGTCCTGTATCAGAGATGTTCGGTTTCTCTGGTGATATCAGGAGTGCTACAGGCGGTAAAGCTCTGTGGTCTACTGAACACGCAGGGTTCGAGAAAGTTCCAGCGAACTTGAGATCAGAGATAGTCAGAGAGATCAGAGAGCGTAAAGGAATGAATCCAGAACCGTTCGATGAATCACACTATTCAGACTGATATAGCAAAACTTTTTAATAACCCCTTTCTTTATTTTCTCCCATGGTTGAAACAGAATCACAATTAATCAGTAAAAAATATCTAAGTTTATTTTACGCATTCCTAGCATCACTTGGGATAGCATTCTACTTATCCTGGAATATAATGTATGGTAAATGGTTCGATGTAGGAGTCTATTCAGTAACAGCAGTACTTGTTGGATTCGGAATCATCGGTTTCCTATTATATTCTATCAATGAAGAAGAATAGGTTTTTAATGGGTTTTACTCAGGTACACTACCTTATCTGTTTCTTTACCGCAGTTTACACACTGTCCCTGATACTCTTCCCCACCATATTTTGATCCGAGTATACTTTTATCTGTAGTTTCTTCGATCTCTTCACCGCAGGTTTTGTCTCCACACCAACCGATGCGGTATATCTTTTCTTCCTGTATCTCAGATAGATCTTCGATCTCTTCGATATTGTCTTCTAGGTAGTTCTCTGCTTTTTCGTACATATCCTCTTCCATCTGTTGGAATGTATTTTCTACAGTCTCTATCAATTCATCTTTATCGATGGTGTTCTTTTCACCAGTATCTCTTCTAACTACGGTGACTTCGTTATCTTCGACTTCATTACTGCCTATATCCAATCTTACTGGTATGCCTTTCATCTCAGATTCGAAGAATTTACTGCCGGGTCTTTCGTCTCTTTCATCTATATCTACTTTTATCCTCTTATCTTCAAGTTCTTCCATCAGATCATGGCAGTAATCCATTATCTTCTCTTCGTTCTCGTAAACTATCGGGATGATCCTCACCTGTACAGGTGCCACAGCTGGTGGTAGTATGAGTCCGTTGTCGTCACCGTGCATACCGATCAATGCCCCAACCAATCTTTCAGACATCCCGTAAGTCGTCTGATGTACGTTTTTATGTTCTCCATCTTCATCTTCAAAAGTGATATCGTAGGCCTCTGAGAAGTTGGTCTTGTACTGATGGATGCCTGCTATTTGAAGAGTCCTACCTGTGGGCATCAATACGTCCCCTCCGACAGTGTAATCTGCTCCTGGGAATTTATCCCACTCGGTCCTAACAAGTTTAAGGTAAGGCATGCATAGTTTCTCAGCTAATCTGTCCATTACTTCTAAGTCCTCTTCTATCTGATCCTCTGCTCCCTGTTCAGTAGAGTGGCATGTATGTCCTTCGAAGAAGTGGAACTCTCTCATCCTCATGAAAGAGCGAGTTTGCTTCGTCTCATATCTGAAAACATTCACCATCTGGTAAATTTTCAGAGGTAGATCAGCGTGAGATCTGATCCATAGATCAAATACAGGATACATCGCGGTCTCGCTTGTCGGTCTGAGAAGTAGGGGTATATCCAACTCATTCTTCCCTGCGTGAGTTACCCAATAAACATCGTCACCAAAACCTTTGATGTGGTCAGCTTCTTTTTCGAACTCTTTCTCAGGTATCAAAAGTGGGAATTTGACTTCTTGGTGATCGGTCCTTCTCATCAATCTTCTCGTTTCACGGTCTATGTTCTGCATCAGCTCCCAGCCGTATGGGGTCCAGATGTTCATACCTTTAACTGGATACCTCTTATCGCTGAGATTCGATTTCTCTATTATTTCATTATACCATTCGCTAAAGTTCTCAAACTTTTCTCCAGTTCTCTCTGTTTTTTTATTTCCCATCTTTAACACCTGTTTCTTCCTTTTCTCAACAATACACCTTTATTTATAATTTTAAGGGTTTTGGTGCTAGATTCATTAACCTATTAAATGAGAGTATTCATCCTTTAATCTTCTAATCTCTCTCTTTTCTTCTGAGTTGAGATATCTATCGATATTTGGGTATCTACCAGCATGATAAGCAGGTCTGTACTGTTCCATGATATTCACCATCGGGTCTTCCAGATTATTGTCTATCCATTCAAGTAACGGTTTGGTACAGCATTCTATGTGACCTGGGAGCACTAGATGACGGATTATCAGATCACCTGATCTTTCAGCTATCTTATGATTTCTTTTGATTATCTCGGTATAATTATCTACTTTTGACAGCTCCTCAGCACACTCATCGTTACCGTATTTAAAATCTGTAAGATAGACGTCCATCAATTTTGCTAGAACGTTCATGGCCTCTTCCGTTAGGTACATGTTAGAATTCCAGATCTGTGGCAGTGGTTCACTGATATAGGATAAAACTTCGATGATATAATCCAGATTTGGTGTCGGATCTCCGCCCACCCAGTTCACATTTCTCCCACCTTTTTTATCTATGATGGTGGCTAATCTTTCTGGTTTAACGTATCTCCCGCCATCCCTCTGGCTGATATCATAATTCTGACAGAAAACACATCCAAAATTACATCGATTGAAGAAGATCGTATGTGAAGGTACCAA
>CAYSTL010000130.1:0-4601 GCA_964433785.1 uncultured Thermoplasmata archaeon | reverse complement strand
TCAGTCAAACCTGTAGACACTTTTCACGGTGGGACCAGCAATGCTAAAGAACATCTTGAAAATTTTACCGAAAATAAATTGGACGGATATCCAGACAACAGCAACGATCCAACCAAAGATTATCTTTCAGGGATGAGCCCGTATCTTCACTTTGGTCAGATATCTCCTTTATACATAGCTTTGGAAATTAAAAAAGCGAACAGTCCTGGAGAAGAAGATTATCTTGAGGAATTAATCGTTAGAAGAGAACTAGCTATGAATTTTGTACATTACAATGACCGATATGACAGTTTAGATTGTGTTCCAGAATGGGCAAGAGAATCTTTAGAAAAACACAAAGAAGACGAGAGAGATTATATCTATTCAAAGGATGAATGGGAGGATGCAGAGACCCACGACAAGTACTGGAACGCTGCCCAAAAAGAGATGATGAAAACGGGAAAGATGCACGGTTACATGAGGATGTACTGGGGAAAGAAAATTCTCGAATGGAGCAAAACACCAGAAGAAGCCTTTCAGACTGCATTATACCTGAACAATAAGTACGAATTGGACGGTAGAGATCCGAACGGATATGCAGGTGTCGCGTGGTGTTTCGGTAAACACGATCAGGGATGGAAAGAGAGACCAGTATACGGTAAAGTGAGATACATGAATGCAAATGGATTGAAAAGAAAGTTTGATGCTGATAAGTACGTTGAGATGATAGAAGAGATCTAAAACCACTTTCATCGACCCCCTACGTTTCCTTTTAAGTTAAATTAAATGAATGAAAACATATATGGTGAGTTTAGAGAAGATAGCTCACTTGGCAGAAGATTCAAAATTTGATTCTCTTGGTCAAGTTCCTAATAGGTTAAATGATGTTAATCTAAGCAAAGTAAGAGCATTAGGTGAGGGTACGAAACATGATGTATGCGCATCTACTGCAAGCAATAGAAACGTGAAAAGTTCTACGAGGATAGGTAACGTAGCCAGCTGTGGTATTTGTCACTCGTTCACACCCGATGGAAGATGCGTGAGTCTGTTCAAAACTTTGTTCACCAATAAGTGTTCACAGCAGTGCAGTTATTGTCCTAATTCTACGGATTGCGATAGTAAATCTAAGACTTATTCATATACTCCTGAAGAGCTTGCAAATATAGTCATCACTCTTTACAGATCCAACTATATCGAAGGATTGTTCCTCAGCTCTGGGACCGGTAGAGATGAAGATATATTGATGGAGAAGATCGTGGAGACTGCAAGATTATTGAGAGAAGATTATCACTTTCAGGGATACATGCATCTGAAGGTGTTACCAGGCGCTGATAAAGATTACATCAAACAGTGCATGAAATATGCTGACAGATTGAGTATCAACATCGAAACAACATCTTCTACAAGATTACAGGAAGTCAGTCCCACCAAGGACTACAAGTACGATATTTTGAGGAGACAGAGATATATCAGAGATATGAAGAACAGACTAGGATTGCCTTCAGGACACACCACTCAGATGGTGGTCGGTGGTGCTGGAGAGAACGACAAAGAGATCTTCGAAAGCATGCTGAGAGAATATAGGAGGATGAAAGTTAAGAGGGCTTACTATTCAGCTTTTATTCCAGTACAGGGAACCAGATTTGAGGATAAACCCGATCAGCCGCAGTGGAGAGAACATAAGCTGTACCAGACCGATTGGTTATTCAGGGTTTACGATCTTGCCCCTCATGAAATAAATCTAGCTTTCGATGAAGATGGTTACCTTCCAAACTCAGACCCAAAAGTGACAATAGCTAGACAGATATTGGATCAACCGATAGATCCAAATGAGGCTGATCACGACACTCTTCTAAGAGTCCCAGGTATAGGGCCGACCAGCGCGAACAGGATAGTTTCTAGAAGGGAAGAAAACCCTATCAAGAAAAGGAGAGAACTCTCTAATCTGGGAGTCGTGATGAAGAGAGCAAGACCGTTCTTAAAAGTCAACGGTTGGACAGACACGACTCTAGAGAGGTGGTGGAATTGAGGAAGGTCCCCTCTAACTTTATTTATTTTCTTAAAAAGCATGAGGATTGTACTCAATCGATATTAGATAAAGCTCATGACTTGACAGCAGAAGAGCTAGAAACCGCTGTGGATGATGAGATGATAAAAATACGGAAGATGGTCAGAAGTGTTAGGAACGAGATACATAAGATGAGGGGTTTTGTACGATTGAAATCGCTGAACGAAGAGGTCATGTATGGATTCATGGACCCAACTCATGATATAGGATTCGATGTTGCCAACCTTTTAGCGAAGAGATTTCCAGGAACTATAATCGTTCTTGGAAATTCATCGATATCATGGATTTCAATATTTACAGGTGATGATATAAAAAAGCGAACAGGAAATAACCTGAAAGAAACACTGAACAGATTTGAAGATATCTATTGTACTGAAGAAGAGGAGGACGATCGTGAGGATGTCTGGGAAACCTATTATAAAAGTCAATATACACTAGAAAGGAAAAACAAAAAACTCTTCGAGAAGAACATGCCTAAGAAACATCTAGAATCAGCTGGTAACAAAACAGAAAGAAAATTCAAGTCAGCTTCTTTAAAAGATTACGTCGATGAATAAAGTTAAATATTTCACTGTTATAAATAGCGAAGAAGAGGATTATCAATGAACTTGATTGGAAAGTATGGAAATTTAGTATCAAAATGGCCTAAATTGTTCATAGTTGTTTTAGTAATCATTACTATCTTTTTATCGTTCTTTGCATCACAGATGTCTATGGATACTGGAGAAGGTGATTTTCAGCCAGATACTGAGATCGCAGAAGCCAACAATATGATCAACAAAGAGTATGGTGAAGAACAGAACAGGATCACCATTGTGACTATTGCTGAGGATAACGTTCTGAGTAAAGGATCTTTGATCACTCAGCTTACTATGGAAAATACGACTCTACGATCAGAGAAGGTGACGTCGGTAATCAAAAGTACAAATCAAAATCCAAACGGGATTTCGTCACCTGCAAAGCTGATCTCACAAGCTAAATTCCTGAATAGATCACTCAGTCTCATGGAACAGGCCCCTATTCAGGATCCCTCTTCTGGCATGAACGGCAGCATGTCACCTATCCAGAAAAAGCTAATGAATAAAACATTTTCACTTACCCCCGGGGAGATGAAAACTATATTGAATGGTGGGGAGATCGTTATAGATTTATCACCTGCACCTCATCCTATCGTCTTAGATTTTATCGAGTACACGCCTGAACAGATAAATGATTTCATTCAGAATCCGATCATATCTGAAGCATTTCCTTTAGAAGATGTATTGGGTTTTTTACTTTCAAAGGATTATGAGACAGAGACTCAAACTGCCGAAAAAGCATTGATGACTATCTCTACTAGAACCAATATCTCTGAGGATGAGTCTTTAGAGGTAGAAAAAGAGGTTAAAGATTTCGCCTCACAGTCTGAAACGGATAAAACACAATTGAGGGTATTGGGAGATGCCCTTGTGAACGAAAAGATTAACGAAGCATCTGGAAGAAACATAGCAATTTTGATGCCTATAGCATTCGCCTTCGTTATAGTTGTTTTAGCAGTGATGTATAGGAATATCACTGATACTGTTTTGAACCTGATCTCCTTAGTGATGGCAGTCATCTGGGTTTATGGTATAGGTGTTTTACTGAACCTGAACTTAGGTAACCCGATGATGACCACAGTACCTGTCCTGATAATAGGTCTAGGTATAGATTATGGTATTCATTACACATCAAGGTATAGGGAGGAATTGAAAGAAGGGAAGGGTGTTACTGAAGCTGTTTCTAAAAGTGGTGCAACAGTTGGATTCGCTATTTTATTAACTACCATAACGACTGTTGTTGGATTCATGAGTAATTTGGTATCGAATATTTCTGTTATCCGTGATTTTGGTATACTTTGTTCTATAGGGATAATCAGTGCGTTCATCTTGATGCTAACATTTTTCCCAGCAGCCAAGACGCTTATCGACCGTAGAAGAAAGAAGAAAGGTAAAAAGTTGGTCAAAGAAAAGAAGGAAAAATGGACTCCGAAGAAGACCATCGGAAAGAAGTTCTGGAGTTTGATAGGCAGCCCAGAATCATTCTGTAATAAACCAAAGTCAAGATGTGCTAATAATGGACTAGGACTTGGTGCTATCGCAGCTAGGATGCCTGTCAAGGTGATCATTGTAGTTTTATTGATAACCTCTGTTAGTGTGTACGGAGGCACTCAGCTCGAAGCAAGATACGATTTTAGAGATTTCCTTCCTGATGATTTAGAGGTTACTGACACTTTCAACATGGTCGTGGAGGACTTTGATTTCAGTGAAGAGACAGTTTATATCCTGGCTGAAGGTGATGTAACCCAGCCTAGTGTTTTCAAGGAGATCGGATCTGTTCAATCTGAAGCGATGAACAGTACCTATGCTGTCAACGCGAGAAGTCCGGAATCACCGATAGAATTGGCTAATTCTATGATAAACGAGAATTCACCTAATTACAATAGATCATTTGAAGTCGTCTGGAACGACAATATTGATAAAAATGGAGACGGACAAATAGATGATGATATTACTGAAGAGAATGTAGAAAATGT
>CAYSTL010000129.1:0-4679 GCA_964433785.1 uncultured Thermoplasmata archaeon | reverse complement strand
AATTATGTCAGAGTTCTAAAAGATTCCACTGACTTTAGGCAGTGGAGTACGTCAAAAGGTCTGAAATCTAGTCAGAATAGAATCAATTTATATTGTTTTAAAATCGTTTAAAATATTGATATCCGTCCTTAAAAAATAAAAAGGATAGGCAAGTAAAATATAAAATAAAATTGAGGGCAAACAATGGTCAGTTTGAAAATAACTAACTCAATAAAAAAGAAATTGTTGATTACGATAGGTATAACAGCGATAATAGTTCTATCTTCGATGACATATCTTACAGTAACTCAAACAACTGATCAATTTACAGAGGCTACGGATAAAAGGATGACCAATAAGGCACTATCTTTATCGAATGAATTCGATTCTACTATGGCTAAAGATAAACAGTTAGCTGAAACTTTGACATCGATGATGGAGAAGTATAACAAAAAGAATGCAAGCCGGTCCGAAGTGAATGAGATGCTTGAAAATACGGCGAAACGAAATCCTGATGTTTTAGGCGTTTATGTTGCGTATGAACCAAATGCTTTTGATGGGAAAACTGAACAGTTTAAAAATGTTTCAACTGAGTATAAACACACAAATCCAAATGGCAGATTTGCACCTTACTGGAATAGATTTGGTGGATCACTAAATGAATATGCATTAGGAGATTATAATCCTCTAAATACGTATAGTTGGTATACAGAACCGATCGAAAGTAAGAAAGGCATTATTAGAAATCCTTTTGAATACCAGGGACAGTTGATGATCAGCTTTATAAATCCAATAATGAGAGATGGAGAAGCGATTGGCATAGCAGGGATAGATGTTTCGTTAAATTTTATTCAAAATGAGATGGAACAGATATCGATATTAGATTCAGGATATGCATTTGTTGTTAGTAACAATGGAAAGTTCGTTTCATATCCAAAAGAAGATTGGACAGGAAATAAAACTCTTGATGATATCGCTACGGAAGAAGGAATAAATGATTTTGAAAAGATGTCAGAGAATGTTAAAGAAGGTAAAGACGGTAGTTTTAAGATGGAAGACCCAGTAACTGGGAAAAAGGTAAATGTTTATTATGAACCTGTAAAAACTGGCGAGTTTTCAGTAGCTACAGTAGCACCGGTGGATGAAGCACTATCAGGTGTTCATAGTTTAAGAAATAGCTTATTGAGTATTAGCGTTATAGCTTTGATTGCTCTGTTAGGAGTCGCTTTCTTCATCACTAGAAGAGTTTCTAATCCTATACAGGATATAACAGATGATCTGGAGAAAATAGCAGAAACGGGAGATCTGAGTATCCGTTCCTCAGTAGATACAAATGACGAAGTAGGAAAGATGTCTGAGTCATTACAGCTAACTCTAGATAGTATGCAGGAGAGTATCGATGATATAAATGAGACATTTGACTCGCTTTCTAAAGGAGACTTGAATTCAAAAGTTGAAACTAGAGGTAAAAAAGGTGATTATAAGGAATTAGCACAATCTATTAATTCAAGCATAGATGATATCAATGATGCTTTTGGAGCTATAGAGAATTCTTTGAAGGAATTAGAAGATGGTAATCTCGATAAAAGGATAGATACCGGTAGATTCGAAGGTGATTACAGAGAGATAGGAAGATCTGTAAATAATAGTATTGAGAATATTACAGATGCATTTGATGCAGTGTCTGAAACTCTAGAAGAAGTTGAAAAAGGAAATCTAGATGAGGATATCGATTCTACACAATTTGAAGGTGATTACAAGGAGATCGCTCGGACGATCAACAGTAGTATTAGAGGGATAAAAGAGGTGTTTAAAGCCATCGGAGATACATTGAAAGAGTTGGAAGACGGGAATTTAGACAAGAAAATAGATACCATGAAGTTTGAGGGAGATTACGAAGATATAGCCCAATCAGTGAATCAAAGCATGATAGCGGTGAACGAATCTTTGGCCCAGATAAAAGAAGTGATGAATTCTTTGGCAAAAGGAAAGCTTGAAGCGAATATAAACACTGAAAATATGAAAGGTGATTATAAAGAGATGGGCGAAACAGTAAATAGAAGCATGGAAGCAGTTCAAGCATCTATCAATACGATCAAAGAGGTGATGGATTCTCTTGCCGTAGGCGATGTAGATGTAGACATAAATTCTGAAGATATGCAGGGAGATTACAGAGATATGGCAGAGGCTGTGGATCAAAGCATAGATTCGATAAGATATTCTATGAACCAGATCAAAGAAGTGATGTCCGCACTTGCGGAAGGTGACTTAAGTAAAACAGTAGACAAAGCTCAGCTTAAAGGAGAATATGCTGAGATAGGGGAAGCAGTCAACGCAAGTATAGAAGTGACTAAAGGAAATATAAATGATATCAGAGATGCTTCAGAAGAAGTAGATAATGCTGCTGAATCGATCGCTGCTTCTTCAGAAGAGTTGAATTCTACTGCGGAGAATGTATCCGATTCTGTCCAAAGTATATCAGAAGGAACTACAAGACAGGCGAAGATGTCTGAAGAGATGACTCAGAGGATAGAAGATTCTGCAGCAAATATGGAAGAGACATCAGCTTCTGCTGAGGATATAGCTGCTTCGGCTGAAGAGGTAGCTGCTCAGACAGATGAAGGCAAGGAGTATGCTAGAGAAGTTTCCAATCTTGTCAGTGAGTTGCAATCAAGACTAGAGAGTACCCGAGAAAAGGCCTTTGAATTGGACGAACAATCAGATGAGATCGGAGAAGTAATAGAGACCATATCAGGAATAGCTGAACAGACCAATCTTTTAGCTTTAAATGCAGCTATAGAAGCCGCAAGGGCTGGTGAACACGGTAAGGGATTCGCAGTAGTTGCAGATTCAGTAAGAGAATTAGCTGAAGAGACGCAGGAAGAAACAGAGAATATAAAGAAGATCATCGAGGAGACTCAGATAAATGCATCAGATGTCGTTGAAGGAGTTAAAGATGTTACTGAAAAATCCGATGAAGTAGATGAGGTAACAGAAAAGAACTTACAGTCATTAGAGCAGATCGGAGAGGCTACAGATACAGTTTCTACAAATATACAGGATATTTCATCAGCAGTAGATGAGGTTGCTGAGGAACTGCAGGAGGCATCCGAAAAGATAGAAAATATTGCGGAGATAGCTGATAGGAATTCTACTGAAGCTGAGTCATCTGCTGCTGCGGCGGAAGAACAAACGGCTTCTGTAGAAGAGTTGTCAAGTTCGGCACAACAGTTATCTGATCTAGCAAACAATCTGTCTGAAATCGTGAGACAATACAGAACGAACTGACTAAAAAGGAAAACACCTTACCTTTAATTATTTTTATTTATATTTTAGACATTCTGTATCATCAACATATCTATAAGGTGAAATTTTTTCACAAAAATCTATCAGTACTGACTCATCGTCTATCGATTTGTTGATCTTATCCAGGTACTTTTCAAAGATCTCTTTATTATAATCTGTACCAACTTCTTCTACATATTTTTTTGTGATGGTCAAACTCATCTGATGTTCTAACTGTTCATCAACCGTACCTGAACCCAAGTAAAGACAACTCATTAAGTTATCATCTACCTTTGCGGGACATGGAGTAAACCTGCAATGCATAGGTCTAAAATCTTCTATCGAACAGTGATTTTCCGGATCAAAAAACACACATTTTTTGTTTCTTTTTAACATCAAACTTCCCGCAGAGCTTTTACTTTTTGATATATATTTTTCAAAAACTTTATCGTAAGAGATATCAAGATTTTCTTTAATCCTTTCAACATCTGAAAGTGTGACTACTGTTTCTTCAGCCATCTTCCCTCTTTCATACTCGCATTCGGTACAGTCATATATTATACCGCATGGATTGCCACCTGGAATATTACCAAGTTTTATTTTCTCCTCAGGCCTAGTTTTTATATTATCTTTGATAGATTTGAGAGCTTTATTGTAATCCACTTCTTCAAAATTCGTACCGTGCTTTTTTATGTAAACATTAGTAATCTGGATAGCTATACTTTGTTCCCAAAGCTTAGCTTTGTCTTCGGTGAGGATGTATTTGCTCGTCCATGATATCATCTCGTCTTTTTCACTCAGATCACAAAAATAGAATTCACAGACATTGGGTCTTGAATCATGTATGTCACATTTATCCTCGTCGTTTAAGAATATACAGGACCTATCTTCTTTTTTACGTATCTTGAATAGATTTGATTTTTCAGAAGGTCTTTCTTGGATAATCTTTGAAAAAGCTTTTTTATCCGTAATATTTAATTTTTTAGCCATCCGATGTATATCAAGAAGTGTCAGTGGGATTTCATAGTGACAACATTCGCCACACATCCTGCATCTAAAGTCATTTTTAGTCATGAATAATCTCTTTAAAATGTTTAACGTATTTATTGGTTTCCTACTAATTATTAACCCATATAATTATTTAATACTCATAATATATTTTGTTAAAAAAGTTTTAAAGACTAAATATAGAGCAAAAATAAATTTGAGAACCAAGTAGTAAAGGATATATAATTAAAATATGTATAAGATTAGGTACTTATAGTTGTATAGATGATTAAAAGACCTAAATCAAATATGAGATAAAATAAAGTCCCTTAAAAATCGTTAGATAATATTGTAAATAAGGGTGATTACCTGATTAATGAAGAAAACTTAAGTGAATTGATTGATATATGTAATCAATTGAAGACTAT
>CAYSTL010000128.1:0-4721 GCA_964433785.1 uncultured Thermoplasmata archaeon | reverse complement strand
ATAACGATATAGACCAGTATAGATTTGATATAAGCTATAACCGCATCGATATCCATTATTAACAACCTCTTTTGAAAATTGTTGAATAATTATTAAATCATTATTGAGAATATACAGCCTATCACAACTTTCATATAATTTCTATTTTCTTTCGGATTTATATGACCCTTAGACTGTACAACACCTTGACCAATGAGAAAGAAGAATTCCAACCGATAGAAGAAGATCTTGTACGATTTTATTCATGTGGTCAAACCATATACGAAGACATGCATGTAGGTAATGTAAAGACCTACGCAGCGTGGGATGTTTTGAACAGATACCTTACATGGAAAGGTTACGATGTATTCCACGTGATGAATATAACCGATGTAGGGCATCTCACCGATGATGCTGATCAGGGTGAAGATAAGGTCGAGAAAGCGGCTAGAGAGAAACACCTTGAGCCGATGGAACTAGTGACCAGACAGGTAAGAAGATGGTACAAGGAGATGGATGCTCTCAACATGAAGATACATAATGTCAATCCCAGAGCGACGGGTCATATGATCGAGATGATAGAAGCTGTAAAGAAGATGATTGATAATGGATATGCTTACGAAAGGAACGGTTCTGTTTATTTCGATGTTATGAAATTTAACGAAGATCACGAGTATCCAAAACTGGATGGTAGAACTCTGGAAGACCTACAGGCGGGAGCTGGTGGAAGGGTCAGTGAAGAAGAACTAAAAGAGAAGAGATCACCGTTCGATTTTGCATTATGGATAAAGGCAGATCCTGAACATCTCATGAAATGGCCTTCACCATGGTCTTTAGGATATCCTGGATGGCATCTAGAGTGCAGTGTAATGGGTAAAAAGTATCTCGGTAAAAAATTCGATATCCACAGCGGTGGAGAGGATCACATCTTCCCACATCATCCTAATGAAAGAGCTCAAAATATAGCTATCGATGATATGGATAAGGAACCAGTAAACTACTGGCTGCACAGCCGATTCATCACGGTGGAAGGAGAGAAGATGTCGAAGAGTAAAGGCAACTTCTACACGGTCGAAGATCTGTTGGATGAATATGATGGTGAAACCGTAAGGATGTATCTTGCAGGAAGCCACTACCGCTCTCAGAGTGATTTCAGTAAAGATGGCCTTGAAGAGGCCAAAAAGAGATTGGACAGACTCTATACCACCATTCAAAGAGCAGAAGAAGCCGAAGGTGGAGATGAAGATAATCTATCTGAAGAGATAGGATGGATAAAGGAAGAATTTGAAGCAGCTATGGATGATGACCTGAACACACCTCTAGCTTTGAGCGATCTGATGAAATTTTCAAGCAAGATAAATAAAAATCTAGATAATAAGAAGGAGATCATCGATGAAGCTGTAGATACCTTGAAAGAACTTGGACAAATTTTCGGTCTTACTTTAGAAAAGGAAAGAGAAGCAGGGGATGCTGGAGAATTTATCGATCTACTATTAGAGGTGAGGGAAGACCTGAGATCTAAAGGGAACTATGAATCCGCAGATAAGATCAGAGATGACCTATCCAACAAAGGTATAATTGTTGAGGATTCACCCGAAGGACCGAAGTGGAAGATCGAATAGAAATATTGTTCAATATCGACTTAAAATCCTATTACCTTTTATTCCCAGGACCCTGCAGAGATTCTATCACATCTAAATCTCTTTTCACTTCATCAACAAAGCTAGCTCCAGGATTGATCCAAGCTTTGACACTCTCGTTTTGATAGTCGATATCTCTCTTTCCACCCCATATCCCGAACAGTGTAGTTTTCAACTCGGGTAATTTAACAGCACCGTAGAACAGTGCAAGGTCATGGAGTAGATTGAGCACTACATCCGATCTAACTCTGTTATTTTTCTTCAAAGAGGTAGGCATCTCCAATACAAAATACGGTATCTCGGAGTTCTCAGCATGATTACCCATGTTCCTGTCAGAAGAGATCAAAGCAACATCGATGTTCTTGCTCCAACTGAAGTTCTCAAGTGACTCAACTATCCTTATATCGTTTCTCTCGGAGTTTCTTTTAGAAGCTTGTCCTTTCACCCTAGCGGCATTCAGATCACCTCTAAGGTGGTTCAATTCCTGTGTAGCGAATTTAGCTTTCCTCGTCTGTAGAGTACCTCGATTTCTAAAATTGAACCTAAGATCTCCGATCTTCGTATACATACCCATCATCTTCAGGTCAGAATGATCGTACTTATCCTCTATCCTGTGGTCTATCTCGTTCTCTACAATCGAACTCAACAGGTAATCGAAATCAGAAGCTTTTATCTCATGATCCCCTGTTTCGATAGGGAATCTCCTTGATATCAGTCTGTAATAGGCCATGTTCGTATCGATACTCAAAAACACGGATTTGCTGGATAGACTAGGATCAGTCTCGGACCTATACATGTATTCTAACCAATCGATGAACTTGTCCCAGTTATCAAAATTCAACAGGCCTGAGGATATCAAACATTCGATATATTCTTTGTATCCGGGAAGATCATCGACATTGAAATACTTCTCTTTATCTGGGAACGGACCGAAATCGTCTCTATTTGCCAGTTTTACATTGTAATGTCCATCCTCTAGCTCGATCTCTAATAGTTCTGTATTGAAAAACTGCTCTTCCACAGTAAAGGACTCGATACCCTGGTTTTTTATCTCGTTCAACAGGATCATCAGGTCATTTTTCTTCAGTACTCGTTCCATCATAACTCCTCCCTTTCAAATTCATCCTCATATCTCCTAAAGATATCCACAAAATCTTTTATCATCATCCTGTCCGAATCTATCGATGGATATGGCCTGTTAGCATCTCTGATCTCATCCAGATAAAGGTAAAAAACATGTTTCAGTTTATGTGCACCAGGATTAACCAGAGCACCTGCCACCAGTGACTTTCTACCGCCGGTAATATCCAGTGCAACTGAATCTTCTCCCCCATCGACCAGTTCTAATACCTCTTCGCCTGCATGGTAAAAGTCTGCATTATCCATCTGTTTTATCTCTACTGAGGGGTCGAAACCGTAGCCATCTAACAATATTTCGATATCATCTTTAAGATTTTCAGCCCTATCTTTGAAATCTTCTTCACATAAAAGTATCACATTTTTAGGTTCGTACATATCGTTCTTGATCACAGCCCATATACTGTTCAACGTGGCCCAGTAGCTTCGTCCCACCATGGTTATGTATTTGTGCATCCGTTTGACCTCACTTACTAAAAAGAGGAGGGGTAAATATGGATTACTGTTCTTTACCTGGTTTGAAATGTTTAGCCCATATCATCAACCATGAAGGTAACACTAGAACAGATACCATGAAGCTGTATATTATCGCTAGAGCAGTGATATATCCGAATTCTGACAATGGGGCTATCTCAGAAGTTGCCAATACGCCGAAGGCACCTATAGTAGTAGCGGTCGAACAGAACAAAGCAGAACCAGTACCTTTTATAGTTTCATGCATCGCTTCAAAATGATTCTCTTCAGTCTGCATCTTTTCAGTGAACTCATGAGTGACGTGTATGCTGTAATCGACGCCCATACCTACTGTCAGAGCGGTTATACTGACCGTTAAGACGTTCAAAGGCACACCGAGTGCAAACATAGTCCCAACGATCCATATGGTTACAAGCACTACAGGAACCGTCGTCATGACACCTAATACTTTAGAGCCGTGTAGATAGTAGAATACTATGGTCAACAATATTGCAACTATGATCACGGTAGCTATGAGAGAATCGATCTGTGTATCACTTAGCTCCTGAGCAGTATCTTCTCCGACTATCGAGACGCTGGTCACTTCAGCTGTAAAGCCTTCTTTCCTCAATGGTTTAGCGTCTTTAATCATCTCGTTCTCCATCACCTTGGCGTTCTTCATGTCCTTGGTTATCTCATTTTCGTTCTCTTTCACCTTGATGATGGCCTTGGGATAAGTTCCATCATCTTCCTGGTAAACTACCTTTTCGATATCTTTGATGCTTTCCTTGAAAGAATAGAGTAGATCATAGAGTTGAGTAACGTTTTTCTCAGGGATATCGTCACCGTCGGTATCACTGTTTTTGAATGTCTGAACAATAGTTTTGTTGTATTGATCGCTTCCGAACTGTGCGGTCCCGTATTTCTGTAAGACGGAAACGGCAGAAGCGGGTTCTTCGTTCGTCATCAGCATCCGGTCGTCCTTCGTATTATCGATAGTTTCACTCACTGCATGAAGATATTCGGAGGAGTTCACGTTCCCTTCAGTGAGTATATATGCGTAGGAATTGCTTATATTGTAATTTGAGGTGATATACTCTATATTTTCACTCTGAGACCTGTCTTCTGGTAAGAAATCTTTGATATTGAAAGTGGTATCGATCTCGATCACACCGTACATGGCTGTAGATGTGATGAGTAGGATCAGTACGAAAACAACGATTGGATGTTTTACAGCCTTATCAGATGGTTTTGTTAAGATCGTGTTTGAAACTTTATCACTCATCTGGTTCATCCGCTTAGATATCCTACTTTCACTTTTTTCTTCACTGTCATCTTTCTTCTTTTCTCTTCTCTTATCTACTAACTGAATTACTGATGGTAGGAAAATGACCATCACAGTAAAGCTCGACGTTATTCCAATAGCTGCCAGGATACCGAAATGCTGCATTATAGAGATGTCACTGAAAGCGTTAGATAGAAAACCTATAGCTGTTGTCACGGTAGTTAAAA
>CAYSTL010000127.1:0-4732 GCA_964433785.1 uncultured Thermoplasmata archaeon | reverse complement strand
AGATCAACACAACCATCATCAGAGGGGATCTCAACTATATTGTATCCCATCATTGAAGCACTGGCAGGATTTGTTCCATGTGCTGTGTCTGGTAGGATTATCTCATCTCTATCTCCTTCTCCATTATCTTCATGATATTGATGAACTATCATCAGACCGGTTATCTCACCCTGAGCACCAGCTGCAGGCTGTAGAGTTGTAGAATGCATACCACCTATCTCGCTGAGCATGTTCTGAAGCTCGTACATTATCTCCAATGTACCTTGATTCATCTCCTCTGATTGATACGGATGTATATCTGTAGCATCAGGTAATCCAGCTAACTTTTCGGTATACTTCGGATTGTATTTCATCGTACATGAACCCAAAGGATAGAATCCAGTATCTACACCATAATTCATCTGGGCTAATCTATTGAAGTGTCTGACGACTTCATTAACAGGGATATCAGGTACCTTTGGAGCTTCTTCTCTAGCAAGATGATCTGGTAACGGATTGTCTTCCACTTCTCTTTCTTCAGCATGTTCCATCAATAAGTGAACAGGATATTTGGCTTGATGGTATTCAGAACTCATTCTGCCACCTCCTTGAAGAAATCGATCAATTCATCGATCTCTTTATCATCGTTCATCTCAGTTACAGATAAGAGCAGAGTGTTCTCTAAATCATCGAATTTTTCTTCTTCACTGATATCGATCCCTGGGAGTATACCTTTCTTGGAAGCCTTGTCGATCATATCTTCTGGATCGACCGGTGTCTTTATCAAAAATTCATTGAAAAAGTGTGAGTCGAAGTAAGGTGCTTCATATCCTTCTAAGTCATCTATCTTTCCAGCCAAATCATGAGCCTTTTCATAATTCTCTTTAGCCAACTGCTCTAAACCTTTTCCGCCTTTCACGTACATGTATACAGCAGAAGCTAAAGCCATCAAAGATTGGTTGGTACATATGTTGGAAGTCGCTCTCTCTCTTCTTATATGCTGTTCTCTTGTCTGTAATGTCATGCAGTAAGCAGTCTTTCCATCAGCATCTTCGGTCTCACCTATGATCCTGCCCGGCATCTTTCTGATATATCTTTTATTACAGGCGAATATACCCACTGTTGGACCACCGTATGAAGTCGGGATACCTAAGGCTTGGCTATCTCCGACGACTATGTCAGCTCCCCACTCTGATGGTGGTTTTAACAGCGATAATGAAAGTGGTGAGATACCTGCGACAAATATTGCGTTCTTATCTTCTTTGATCTCTTTCAATTCATCTATATTTTCTTCGAACACTCCAAAGAAGTTGGGTGATTCGACGTAAAAACCTAGGAGATCGTCGTCTACTTTACTCTTGAAATCATCGATATCGATACATCCCGTTTCTTCATCATACTTCACGTGTTCTATCTCGATATCGTTACCTCTGAGGTAATTATTCAGAACTGAATCTTTATCCCAGTGTATGTTTTCAGGAACTAGGAATTTACTCCCTTTACCGACTCTAATCGACATAAGGACCGCTTCAGCGAATGCGGTCGAGTAATCGTACATGCTGGTATTGGCTGCATCCATCCCTGTCAATTCACATATCAAACTCTGATATTCGAACAGCGCCTGAAGCATCCCTTGAGAAACTTCAGCCTGATAAGGAGTGTATGATGTGTAAAATTCTGATTTACCTATGACTTCGTTAACAGCTGCTGGAATGTAATGTCTGTAAATTCCACCACCGACGAAGGATGAGATCTCACCCTGATTCACATTCCTAGATAATTTTTTCTTAACCTCGTTCACAACTTCCATCTCTGATTTACCTTCATCTAATGACAGATCACTTTTTATCTCTTCAGGTATGTCTGCGAACAGCTCTTCGACACTGTCCATACCTAAAAAATCCAACATTTCATCTTCTTCGACCATCTGCGCACCGTTTAGGCGCATATAGCGAAACATAAAAAACTTTTCTCCTCCTATAACGGATAAGCTTTTAAAAGATACGAAAAATAGGGACTTGATGACTGACGAATTCGAAGAGAAGATGCTGGAAGAACTGAAGCCTACACAGGAGATCGTTGGATCTGTGGAAGATGCTGTTGATGAAATGTATGACCAGCTAAGACAGATCGAAGAAAAGAATGATTACGGCTTCGAACCTGAACTGGTAGGTTCAGTGGCTAAAGGAACCTTCTTGAGAGATCCAGATATCGATATGTTCATCAAATTTCCTAGAGATGTTGCACAGAGTGATATGGAAAGGATAGCTCTTAAGGTAGGTAGAGAGATTTTGGATGAGCCCGTGGAAAGGTACGCTGAACATCCGTACATCCATGGTAAATACAAAGGTTTCAAATCTGATATAGTACCATGCTATGAACTGGGTGAAGGTGAGGGACTGATAACCTCTGTAGATAGGACTCCGCTGCATACTGAATATATAATAGAGAATTTATCAGAAGATGAGAAAGACGAAGTTGTTCTACTGAAAGGATTCTTGAAAGGCATAGGTGCCTACAGTGCTGAGACCAAGGTAAGAGGCTTTTCCGGATATCTGTGTGAATTGTTGGTCTATCATTACGGTTCTTTCATCAACGTATTAGAGAATAGTCAGGATTGGAATATCGGTGAAAGGATAGAACTGATAGAGAGCCACCGTGAATTCGACGAACCTTTAGTCGTCATCGATCCTACAGACTCAGAAAGGAATGTGGCTTCAGCACTCTCTGAGGAGAATATGACGTACTTCATCTACGCTGCAAAAAGATATCTTGATGGGCCAAGGAGAGAATTCTTCTTACCGAATGAAATAGAAGAGAAGGATCAGGAAGAATTATTTAAGTTGTACCAAGAAAGAGGCACTTTTCTCACGTCAGTCAAATTACCTAGACCTGATGTTGTAGAAGACAACCTGTATCCTCAGGTACAGAAAGCTGAGAGGAATCTTTTAAGACAGATGGAAGATAAAGGATTCGACGTTTTACACAGTGAATATTATGTTGCTGAGGATGAATTGATACTGATATTTGAGCTGGAACAGGAAAAGTTACCGAATATAGAGAAACACATGGGACCACCCGTATGGAGTGGACATACGGAAAACTTTAGAGAGAAATACGGTTCTGATGTCTATATCGAAGATGGTAGACTTAAAGTGGATAGAAAGAGGAGATATGTCCATGTGAGAGATGTTATCGAATATACTGCGGAAAATATCAATCTAGGCAGCAGGATCACTCCTCTGATACCTGAAGAGATGGAGATATATGAGAAAAAAGAAGTAATAGATAAATATCCAGAATTCATCAGTAAATTCTTCGACAGAAGATTTCCCTGGGAAAGATAATATTTAGAAAACTATTCATTAAAAGCTTCTTCTCCAGCCTTTCTTAATTTTATTACATTTTCTGCAGGATCTCCGCTGAATATAGCTGATCCGGCGACGAGTACGTCAGCACCTGCTTCGACTACTTCCGGTGCAGTCTCTGGAGAAACACCGCCATCGACTGATATCTCTATATCGTAATCGTTCTCATCGATGATCTTTCTAGCTTCAGCTATCTTAGGCACTACTTCGTGCATGAATCCCTGTCCGCCAAAACCTGGGTTCACAGTCATGATCAGTAACAGATCTATTTCAGGTAAGACATGTTCGATCTCTTCTAATTCAGTACCCGGATTGATGCTCACACCTGCTTTGATATCATCGTAACTCTTGATCTCTTCGATCACCTTTTCAAGGTCGCTCTCTGCTTCAACATGAACGGTGATCATATCAGATCCACAGGTCACGAACTGTTCTATATAATCGATAGGATGAGATATCATAAGATGTGTATCGAACACATGATCCGAATAATCTCTTAGTGCACCGATCACACACGGACCTATCGTTATATTCGGAACAAAATGTCCGTCCATAACGTCCAAGTGAAGCCATTCAGCTTCTTCCACAGCATCCACCGATTCTCTTAGACAGGAGAAATCGGCTGATAATATCGATGGAGAGATCTTCAGCTTTTTCATGATATCACACCAATCCAAATCTCTTCTTGAACAAAAATGCCCAGTTCTTGAAGCCGTCTTTCCATGATCTTATCTTGGCTTCTCCCTTCCTAGGTCTTAGATTTATAGGGATCTCATCGAAGTTAAGACCTTTCTTGATAGCCTCTATCTTGATCTCTTCGGAAAAAGGCATACCGTCACTGGTGACGTTCATATGCTGCAGTGAAGATTTTCTGAAACACCACATGCCTGATTGAGAATCGTTAACATGTGTACGGAAAAATAAGTTCATAGTAGCTTTCAATACCCAATTACCGAAACGATGAACTAAGCTCATGGCTTCAGAATCTATATTTGATAACCTATCAGTACTGATGAATTCATAACCTTCTTCTTCTATCATGACTACCATCTGAGGTATCTTGCTAGCGGGATAGGTGCAGTCAGCATCTAGTGTAACGATTATATCACCATCGGCTTCTTCAAAACCAGTTTTGTAAGCTCTGCCGTAACCTCTTCGAGGTTCGTCCACAACTCTAGCACCTTTTGATCGGGCTATCTCTCTGGTTTTATCGGTAGATTCAGTATCTACGATCATTATCTCGTAATCTCTACCAGATAAAGCTTCATCTATCTCATCAATGACCTGACCGATGGATTCTTCTTCATTCATCGTTGGTATCACAACAGATATCTTCATAACGATTTTTTGAAAAAGGTGCTCCTTTATAATGGTTTCCTCAGGTT
>CAYSTL010000126.1:0-4771 GCA_964433785.1 uncultured Thermoplasmata archaeon | reverse complement strand
GAAGGAAAAGGACGAAGCAGCAAACGAACCCTCGGCGGGATATATTCCTTCTGTCATCTGTGATGACCGAGTGAGCCCTGAAAGGGAGGGGGTTTATATCTCGCAAATGCGCTGTACAGCATTTAGAGGGTGGAGTGGGATCACTAGAAATATAGATCCTTATGAAATATCATTCCAACTTAAGCTTGCAATATCAATAGAAAAAAGAGGAAAAATGGAGTTAAAATGTAGTCATCTTCTTTTTTTGTGCTTGTATATTATTACCGAGGACAAACTGAATAATAGTATCATCAGCGTGAATCCAGACGTACCTCCTCCGTCATTTCCACCATCACCATCGGAAGGACCTGCACCACCCGATGCATCATCAGATATCTTTATGGTTTTTCTGAAGGTGCTGGTGTCATCGTTTTCGAATGTAACATCCAATGTGACCGTATAATTACCAGGTTCACCGTATTCATGGCTGACATTCCTATTTTTACCGTTTGCACCATCACCGAAATACCATTTGAAACTCTCGATATCTCTGTTGAGGTCTTGTATAGACACGCTGAAATTCATTGAGTTATCGGTAACTTTTTCACCGTTTATGTGTATATTGAATACGGGTTCAGGTAGATCTTCTACTTTTACATCTACAGTATCACTGTCAGTGTTACCACCTTCATCTATCACGGTAAGGTTGGCTGTGAAATCACCGACCTTGTCAAGTGTGATATTGACGATCTTTCCTTCATACACGGTTCCATCCAATACCCACTGATAGCTCTTGATACCGACGTTATCGTGAGACTCCGAGGCATCTAGTCTTATCTCTTCACCAAAATTGACAACGATATCTGAACCGGCTTCAACTACCGGTGGGGTATCATCGACCACAGTAACGGTTATCTCATCGGTATCGCTGTTGTTGGAACCATCTACAACCTTCAACTCAACATCGTGTTCACCTAAAGTATCAAAATTATACGTTATCTTTTCACCATGATAAACATCTTCACCGATATACCAGATGTATTTAGTTATCTGTTCGTTGTCCGTAGATAGGTTGCCGTTCAAAGTCACTTTTTCATTCAGACTGACTGTCTTATTCTCTCCAGCGTCTGCTACCGGGTCCTCTGTATCCTGAGAACTTGTAACGTTCACATGACCGGCTTTCTTTTCTCCGACATATATCACGTATTTACCTATTTCATCAAAGGAATGGTTCATGGAGAACCTTTTATCTTCAGCTGAAGGAGTGACGTTGAAAGCGTGTATGGTGATATCATTGGCTTTGACGGTCACGTCATGTGTTATATTGTCGTTGTTGGTGATAGTAACAGATATATTCACATCTTCACCTTTCTCCGCTTCGTTCTTAGATATCATCGTATCTTTGATCTCTATCGCTTTCTTGATCATAACTGTTTGTTCTTCATCTCCAACTGATATGGTGTGTGATCCTGGAGTGGAGAACTCATGCTCTAAAAACAGTGTTTCAGATTCATTTGCCCACAACGTGAAACTTTCAAGGACTTCATCGTCTGCACAAACAACATTGGTTAATCCACCACTTCCGTTGTTCTCAACGTTGACTGATATGTGCACTGGTTCACCGACGATAGAAACATCAGAAACGGAAAATTCATCGATGACCAACTGAGATATATGGATAGTCTTCGATTCGCCAGCGATGGTTATCTTGAAAACACCTCCGGTACTGAACTCGAAAGTTTCGTTGATTTCGACTGTTTCACCTGGCTCCACTTCATATTGTTTGATGACATCATCGTTGATCTTCCAATCGAAAGAGGTAACGTTTTCTCCTCTATTATTGACAGTTGCGTTGATGTTGACCAGATCACCCACATCCTCATAACCGGGCATATCGAAATCGGTCACTTTAATGGGTTCAAACTTCGTTATAGTGGTAGGTCTGGAAGTCTTTGTAATTTTGAACTGTTCTGGAATTTTACCTTCCAATCGAACAGTATAATTGCCAAGTTCTAGTGACTTTGTTTCGAAGCTTGTTTTGAATGTGCTATTGATCAAATTTGCATCTTTCTGATAAACGAGCTTGCCAGCTTCATTGAGCAGTTGGATGGATCCTGAAGCATCGTCTTCAACTGTAACATCTCTGGTGACGTCATTAGGATAGTCTTCATCGACCTGTACATCAAATGATACGTTAAGCTTTTCAGTCCTATCAACAGAACTCGGTACGTTGGCGCTGGAAACGGTCAGTTCAGCTATACTCAGCTTGTCTTCCCAATGATCTTTAGGCCATGGATAACCATCTTCTTGTTTAAACCTTACAATATCGATTTTCATCTCTTCTTCATTGACTCCATCTATCATGAATGGCCCCTGTGATGCATAAAAATGTGAACGTCCACCGTAGAAGTCGATCAATGCATCTCTTTTCTCGTTAAGCGTCTCTGTCGATACAGTGATAGGTGCGTTGTTCTCTTCTTTAACGAACCAAGGTACGAAGTCTGTTTCGATCATGTTCTGTAGTGTTTCTTTTATATCTTCACCCTGACTTTTGGACATCCAATCGATGGTTTTATCTCCAGTACTATCCCAACTGTAATCGCTTATATCACTCGGAGCGAGTTCATCTTCGGTTATCATCCACTGTGCTGCCATGTACTGAGTGTAATGTAACTTGGGGAACGTTGAGAAGAATGCTCCAGTCTTTGAATCCGCAGGTAAAGTGTAGTCGCCATATACGGTAAGCGTGCCATTTTCCTCATCCCAGACTTCACCAAGTATAGAGTCGAAGATAGGTCCCATCTTGTTGGCAAATTCGGAGTTGTAGAAACCCTTTTTCGCACCTGATGTGGACATCTCCCACGCCCATGCGTGCCATCCCATGACATCTGCCATGGTAAGGTTCGTACCGGTATGCCATTTGCCCAATTCTATATCGTAAGTAACTTTGACTGCTGATTTGTTATCTTCATCTACATTTTCCCAGGATTGGGTGGAAGGATCGTATACAACCGCTTTCGATGGTATTTCGATATTATTGTACAATTCACCATCGACATATTGATAATCTCTTTCTATCATGGCATCTTCTTCAGAATCTGTCCAATCCATCCTCATCGGCATGGGTTCACCATCACCGGGGTTTAGTGCGCTTCCAGGATCGGAGATCATCTTCTTCTGCTTTGAAACGCGTTCGTATGAATTATCTTGGATCTCGTTCCATGCGCCTTCGTACATTTTTCCTCTGGATGAATATTGAGATGCTTTAAACACACCATCTTTTGTTTTCATGGTCCTTGGGGTGAATATATCTGACCATCCCATTATAACATCTGTTGCAGCACCTTTTATTGCGTCTTTATCGTATACGTAGTACTCATAGGGTGTGACCAAAAAACATCTAACAGATTCTTTGGTTATCTTGTCCGTACATCTCTGTATCATATTCCAGTATTGAGTGAGACTCTCTAAACGACCTTCATAGAGTTTGGTCGTCATTTTCTCAATGTCTTTATCTCCATAGAACTCGTATTCACTTTTGTTCTCAGGTGGGTTGTCCCATGAATTACCGTTAGACCAGTATCCGTATCTGTAATCGGCATCTTGATTATACCCACCGGGCATGTAACCGTACCATCCGGCACCGACTTTAGCCGGTTCCTTTTCTTGAAACAATTTGGCTGATGATGAAGGGAAAGTACCCGTGTAGAATTGCCATCCAAGGTCCGCTGGGTCGGATAACCATATTTTATCTACAGCCACCCTACCATCTATGATCATGTTGTCCACTTTGAATCCACAGTTTTCTAATATATTGGTCTGTATATCACCAATCTGCTCTCTTTCGTCTTCAATCCTTGTCATACCGTTTATCTCTATATCTTTCCAAGAACCTTCCGGTGCTTTATACTCCCAAAATCCATCTTCACACCTGCGGAGTGAACCTTTGAGCTCAGGGTCGTTCATAGCGGTTTCCATGGCTTCTTGGACCATATCGAGACCTTTATCGTAGTCACCCTCTGCAGTGATACCATAGTCTTCTTTGATTTCTTTCAAAAACTCGTTGTATCCGGGTGAGCTGATACCCATCCAAATATATCTGGGTTCGGCATGACCATCGTACAGATCCTCAACCATATCTTTTCTATCGAACAAATAATTCTGTGCTAACCGAACTTTATCTATCGAGAGCGGGTTGAACATCAATTCACCGTCAACTCTGCACTCGTATGGAGATCCAGTGTGGGCAGGGTTGTACATCATCGTCCTGTACTCACCCTTGTCCTCCCAAGCGTTAAGCTTTTTTTTCCAACTGTAGCTTAAGTGCTCATAGTTCCCCCTGGATATTGTTTCAAGGAAAACATCCAGTTCTCCTACAGCTACTTCTTCTACAGCTGAATATCTGCTGGTTTTGACCTCTACATCTATCACATCTACATGTGGGTTCTCTGGGTTCTTCACACTCATTTTTTCGTTCATATTACTGGCTTCGTTGTCAACGTTTTCTTGTACAGCTATCGCAGTTCCACTGATCAACAGTATACTAAGCACGAGTATAGATAATATATCTGAATACTTCATCCTCTTACCTCATAAAGAGTTGGTTTTTTCAAAACACTTTTCTATAAATACTTTATGTATTTTGATAGATATAATATTATATCATGGTAAATTAGATCCAAAAAAAGAGAAATAAGATAAGTTTTATGTAGGGAAAAAGAGAAAATCTCTATCAGCAAACTAGATATCTCGCAGAACCATTCTGCAAGTCTTCTTTGAATTGTCTATATGC
>CAYSTL010000125.1:0-4811 GCA_964433785.1 uncultured Thermoplasmata archaeon | reverse complement strand
GATTTAGTATACAATCACAACTGCTTCTATGGAAATCCAATAAAATACGTAAATAACGCTACGGAAATAAACATCAAGACCCCACCGGCAACACCACCTATAGCTGCTGTTCGATCACCTTTTCTTATCCCAAAATAACCAAAGATTATTGCCATTATATTTACTCCTAAAAATGAAGAATAGGAGTTAGATAATGCAACTATTCCGATAACTAAAATGATGATCGAAGCAATACCTTCTTTTGTATAGTTTCTCTTTTCACTTCCTTTTTTCTTTCTAAAGAAATAACTGAAGATAGCTGAGACTAACATATAGATCCCCAAAGCGATCAGAAGTAAAGAGATCAATATCATAATTTCATTGATGAATCCTATAAAGTTCATCGTTAGAAATAAAATCCCTCCAATAACAAGCATCGTTAATCCTAAGATACTCGATTTTTTGGAAGATTGTTTTCCTATACCATTTTGATCGTTCTTATCAGGTAGTGATTCTATTTCTGAGCCAACCATATCATAAATCACCACATATTCGTAAATAAATATTTTATTATTTAAATCCAAAACAATAATAATTTTTTATTATATATGTTTTACTAAAATAAGGTTTTTTGTTTAATCTCGATTTGATATTCTAATTATGGAGATCAATCCTCATTTTCCTCCTTAGGTGTAAATCTTTCTAAAGTCTCTTTCATATCAGAATTGTAGACACCTATTATTATTATCACTATTATCGACAAAAATATTCCCATTATCGGATTGAACACGATAGCTGATACAACCCACGCTAAGAACGAAAATGAGAACAGTACGATAAGTCCCTTTCTAAAGTCATAACTGAAAACCACTCTTCTGACGATCTTTCCCCCTACAACACCTATGATTATACCTGCACCTATGATGAATAAAAAGAAACCTATCACACCACTAACTAACCAACCACCAACTACGAAAATCATACCTAATAGATTTAAACTTATACCCTTTTTTCTTATAGATTTCTCATCCATGTGTTATCTGTACCTACATACGATATCTTGTTTTTAAATATTTAGGAGATAAATTACCACCACGGTCTAAGGTCTTTTTAGAAAATCTTTTGCTCTAGCATTATATATTATGATCACAGTTGGAACTAAGATTCCTATGAACATACCAGTTATAATTCCAAAGAATAAGGATGAGAGATAGCCAAATAAGATCGAAATCAAGATTATGGTTAATATACCCATAAAGACTCCTAACTTTCCAAAGATAATTCTGACTATTTCACCAGCTATTAATCCAAAAAGCATAGCTACTCCGATCACGATCAATAGAAGTCCACCAAAGCCACCTAGAAAAACTCCAGATGCTAACAATATAGCTGCTATTAAGAACATCCACAAAGCCTTTCTAGTGATCAATATCTCAGTCATTATAATCTCTTATAGAATTGAAATTATCTTTTAAAAAATTTTGTTATTACATACAAATGCATAATTCATTATGTTTTAGTTCAAATTTTGATTAAAAATTAAAATAAATAAAGGTTAATTGGAAGGTTATTTACTTAAGGGATTTTTGAGCTTTTGTTTACTGGTTATTTCTCATCTTGATTTCTATCGATGAGACGTTTGTTGTTCCTCCATCTTCATTATCGAGTTCTTCTGTATCGGTTATAATCTCTTCGATCTCAGCATCTTCCATAAAGCGGTTCTTGGTAATCTCTGCAACATCGACCGCCTTACTTATTGCTCTTCCACGGGCCTTGATCATCGCTTCTTCATTTCCACTATTGAACTGAGTCAATAGGGCCATCACGTAGCTCATTGTTTCTTTACTTCCGACGAATATAGTATTCTCATCTGCCATGTTTATCACTTTTTTTCTTTGTTGATTGCAATATTGAAAATATAAAGGTACTATTAACTGTTTTGCTTGATTGAGAGTAAATTTTGATATTTTAGACGCGATAAGAAGGGAATATACGATTTAACCCTTCTCTTAAAATCTCTAAAATAAAAAATGAAAATGTTTTTAGAAGATCGATTTAAGAGATCTTGTGTAAAAATTAATGAAATTAAACAAAAAAATATATTAATAAAAAATTTTTAATCAACCCGAGGCTGAACATGAATTTACTTAAAAAATCGATCACAAAAATAAAAGTTTTGTTAGCTGCTGAGATAATACTAGGTTGACTGTTTGGATTTATTTTAGGTATGTCTATGGATACTGAAACTGGAGATGGAATCAATCCTATTGGCCATGGTATGGCTCAATTCTGATATTTGTTATAATATTGACTATATTCATCAAATACAGGTCCTAGAAACCTAATGTATGAAAATGTAGATATTTACACAAATTTTCCATTCATACTACTGATCTCTCAACTTCTACAGCTATTTTATCAGTATCGTTATCGATCTCATTATTTGCTTCGATCCGATGATTATGACCACCCCATGTAAAATCATATTTATCTATCCATTCAAGATGCAATTGACATGAGGTATTTGTTTTTGAAAAATATTGTAAATTCATATTGTCTGTTTCTTCATGTTCAGTTTCATTCAACTTATCGAAAGGAAAATCCCATTTCTCGTTATAATCTGAAAATGGTTTGGAATATTCATGATATTCTATCTGAAAATGAGAAGAACTAGTTATTATCCGTATATACTCATTTCTATCATGACCCGTAACTTTACCTTCACCCTTTGTAATCTTATAATCTTCTGGATCAAAATAACTATCTTCACTCTTAAGATTGGGAATCATCAATTCTATCTCACTGGAATCATGCTTCTCTAAACTAAGCATAAACATCTGCTCTCCCTCAGGTGTAAATGCGACTTCAGCAACTACATATTGTGATGATATCAATATGACTGCAATTACAATAATCACTGATATCCTTCTTCTAAATCGACCACTATCTTCATCTTTTTTGTATTCGCAGTAAAATTCTTTCGAATAATAAACTAACAATATAAGTGCTGGATTTGCCACGATAAATAACATAAACAATGAGAAGCAGAAGATAGATGACGGCGGCAGCCAGAAGAATGAGGTAAATATGAATAATATCAATGAAAACAACAAACCAGAACCGATCAAACCTAATGCGATCTTCTTGTACTCTTTATTCTCTTTATAGGAATCGATAGTGTATCTATACAGATAAAAGAAACCGATCATCGCAGTTATTCCGATGATTATTAAAGACATCATCTCAATATCCATATTTACACCTATATTATTGTCAAACCCTTCGTTTTACAAGATAATATTTAATTCTATATTTATAATTTTTATTCATAAATTCATCACATTGTTTCAATCGAAAAATACTAAGTACACCTATACTCTCATTCAGATGGTAAAAGTCATGTCTATGCTCTATTACGGTACTGAAGACGAAGAAGGAAACGTTCCTGGAAATATCTTAGAAGATGATGAAATAATCTCATCTGTGTTGATACCTTTAGAAGATCTATCAGAACTGGATAAACCAGGGAAAATAGAGATCGATGAAGAAGACGATATTTTAGAGAATAGCGAGGAGATAACTCCTTCTGAATATCTAGTCAAAGAATGGGAGAACGGTAAAGCAAAGAGGATATACTCCGGTATGATCGGAAGTCTAGACGAAGACTGGAAAGATGTAAATCATTTAGAAGTGTACGGAGATGGAACTGTATATGTGGATGAAGAAGAGATTGAAGGGGAATTTACAATCACATATGGATCTACAGTGCTGATCAAGGATGTTCAGGATATCTGTGATAGAACTGATAAAGAGATGGAGAAAGAGTACTATCACTGCGTATTTTGTGATAAAAAATTGGAATCATACAAAGCTATAGAAGATATGGTTCCAGATAACTGGATGATCGGGGACAGTGAAGAAGGTAGAGAAAAAGGTTCTGGCAACGTAGATAGAAAAGAAGATGGAACCACTATAATACATGGAATTTGTCCAAAATGTGCTAAAAAAAGAGATCTAAAAAGAGCTGGACGTCAGATGACAGATTGGTGTTAAACCATATATCTATTTTAATACATCTTTGTGATTTTATGATAACTATGGAAAAATTATAAATAACTGACTAACTAGTCAGTCAGTAAGATGTCTTCCGAAGATGATATTCCACCAGATGTGAGACAAGACTTCATGAAAGCTACTTTTCACGCACTTTGTAAGCACGGATACGCAGATATTACCATGAAAAAGATAGCAGATGAATCTAAAAAATGTAAATCAACTCTACATTATCATTATGGGACAAAAGAAAATTTGATGGTCGATTTCATAAAATACTTACTCGAAGGTTTCGAAGAAAAGATAGTGCCAGATACGGATGATCCCTTAGAAAAATTAAACGGACTTATCGATAATATGCTGTTCGGTTTGAAAGATGGTGAGATGCATGAAAGATTCCATACCGCTTTACTAGAACTAAGATCTCAAGCACCTTTTAACGAAAAATACAGAGAACAGATCACCAAGAACGATGAATTCATCCAAAAAATAGTCATCGACATAATAAAAGAAGGTATAGTTAAAGGAAAATTCAAAGATATCAACCCTGAACGAACCTCTACTATTATCCTTTCATCAATAGATGGAGCTAGAGCAAGACAGATATCAACAAACAGAGAAGCTGCTGTAAATGTTAGAGAATCGCTCAGACGTATCATCGAGAATGACATCGTTAAGGACGATAAGGTGTGATAGATGAGAGGAAATGTAGAAGAAAGAAGAGAGAAGATACTTAACGGAAAGATCGTCCCTACGCTGCTCAGTTTAGCATGGCCTGT
>CAYSTL010000124.1:0-4878 GCA_964433785.1 uncultured Thermoplasmata archaeon | reverse complement strand
AATCTGAAAGGATGAAAAATGTGTTCTTGATACCTATCAAACATCAACAGGCTTATATGTAATTATAGAGTAAGACGTAACTTTTTGGACTAAGTTCCCCCCCTTTACTCCGTTAGTAAAAAACATGATTTAGTTCAAAAAGTTTTGTCTTTTACTATAGTTATAAATACTATTATCACTAATGCCAATTGAAAATATCAAAAGAGTTAATAAATTAGTTAAGGTATTGATGTCGAAATATCAGAAATACTAATTCTCAATAATAGATTTAGTTTGAAATCAAGCGAAAGAATGTTATAGGTAAAGAATCTAAACTTTACCAATATGCACGAATATTCAGTTATGAAACAGCTTGTGTCTGCACTTTTAGATGAGTTAGATGGTAGAGACATATACAAAGTAAAAGAAGTGAGATTAGAGATAGGAGAGCTTACATTTCTAGGAGAAGATCAGCTTTCCTTCGCCTATGAAGTGCTAGGTAAAGATACTATTTTAGAAGGTTCAGAACTGAAAGTGAAAGAGATAGAAGCAAAAGTAAAATGTGATGAATGTGGATATGAGGGTGGTGTGGAATATTCTGATGAAAAGGCATTCCATTTTAACGTTCCCGTTATCTCCTGTCCTGAGTGTGGTGCTAAACCAGAGATAATCCAAGGTAAAGAAACTAAGATAGTAGGAGTGACAGCAGAGGAGGAAGACCATGGAGATTGATCTAGACCAATTCAAGTTTAGAGATCAAGATAAAGCTAAAAAAATAATCAAAGAAATAGATGAAGCAGATGTAGAGCTGACCTTGATGCATGTTTGTGGAACTCATCAAGACACGTTAGTTAAACATGGATTAGACCCTATGCTTAGAGATGTAGGTGTGAGGATCAGACAGGGACCCGGCTGTCCAGTATGTGTTACCACACAAAGAGAAATAGAAGAGATCATAAAACTAGCTGAAGAGGGGATTACCGTTACAGCCTTCGGAGATATGATGAGAGTACCTGGAGAAGAATCATCATTGATGGATGCAAAAAGTAAAGGTGCTGACGTAAGGATCGTGTACAGTATCGATGATGCAGTTGATATCGCTAAAAAAACAGATAACGAAGTAGTTTTCATGTCCGTGGGCTTCGAAACAACAGTTCCTGCAACAGCTAATGTTATATCTAAAGATCCACCAGATAACTTCAGCATATTAGAAAGTAATAGAGTGATCCCCCCTGCTCTGAGAGCCATACTCGAGATGGGCGAAGTTAATCTAGACGGTTTGATTGAACCTGGACATGTGAGCGTGATCATAGGTAGTAAACCCTATGAACCTTTATCTGAAAAGTACAATATCCCTCAGGTCGTAACTGGTTTCGAACCTCTCGATCTATTGTTAGGTGTACTTGTCATCCTCAGACAGATACAGGATGGAAGAGCAGAAGTTGAAAACGAATACGATAGAGTAGTAAAACCCGATGGGAATCCTAAAGCTAAAAATGTAATAAACGAAGTATTCGAACCGTTCGATATTAAATGGAGAGGTTTTCCAGAGATACCTGATTCTGGTTTAAAGCTGAAAAAGAAATACGATCAGTACAGTGCCAGAAAGAAATTTGAAGATATTTTAGAACCTCTACAGGACAGAGAATTCAAAGAACCCGAAGGGTGTAGATGCGGGGAAGTTCTCAGAGGTCTGATAGAGTCTCAGGATTGTCCTTTGTTCGGAGATGTCTGTAAACCCTCAAATCCAGTAGGCGCGTGCATGGTGAGCAGAGAAGGAAGCTGTAATATAGAATACAGATATGGTTCGAACTGAACAATCGATACCTTTTTATTCAATATCTTTTTGAATAGTTATGAGTTGAATTGGTAATATGGCTGATGACCTAGAAAAACAGATACAGGAGATCGAGGAGGAGATAAGAGAAACTCCTTACAACAAGTCAACAGAGCAGCATATAGGCCGTTTAAAAGCAAAGCTGTCCAAGTTAAAGGATAAGCTCGAAAAACAGGGAGAAGGTACCGCAGAAGGCGGAGGCTACGCCATAAGGCATGAAGGGGATGCAACAGTCGGACTAGTTGGTTATCCTAGCGTGGGTAAGAGTACTCTTTTAAATGAATTGACAGGAGCGAAGAGCAACGTTGCTAATTATGAATTCACTACTTTAGATGTCATTCCAGGTATCTTGAAGCACAAGGATGCAGTATTTCAAATATTAGACCTGCCCGGTCTCGTAGAGGGCGCTGCCTCAGGAAAGGGGAGGGGAAAAGAAGTATTATCCGTTGCCAGAGAAGTCGATATCATAATCTTGATGGGAGATGTTTACAAAGATGATATCCAGACCATGGTCGATGAACTCGAAGCTACAGGAGTCAGATTGAATAAAACACCTCCCGAGATAGTTATCAATGAGAAAGAAAAAGGCGGTATCGAAGTACGCTCAACAGTAGAACTGACAAATATTGCTGAAGAGACGATCAAAGAGATCCTGAGAGAGTACAGATACATCAATGCAACGGTAGTAGTGAGAGATAACATAACTCTAGAGGAACTTATAGATCATCTAAGTGATAATAGAGTGTACATACCAGCTATACCTATAATCAATAAAACTGACCTACCCTATCATAATGAAGATCTATCCGATAAGATCAAGGAAGAATGGGATCCTTTATATATTTCAGCTGAAAATGGAAAAGGGTTAGAAAAGCTGAAGGAAAGGATCTTCGACGAACTTAATTTCATAAGAGTATATCTAAGACCAAAGGGAGAGAAAGCCGACGATGAACCTATGATACTTAAAAGAGGTGCTACAGTAGAAGACGTGTGTAAAAAACTACACAGTGATTTTCTAGACAACTTTAGATACGCTCGTATATGGGGTCCAACAGCTAAATTTCCAAAACAGAGAGTAGGTTTAGATCACGAACTAAAAGAGGGAGATACAGTTAGAATAATAACGCAGTAGTATAATAGAGTTAATTTTAAATGGGACATCCATTCTCAATAATTCTGATGAAAGAAATAATCTCAAGAGCGATGAGTTCAGGTCTAGATTTTACACAGAGAGGGGTACTCAAGTCTTTTTTAGTTAGGATGAACATCGATGAAGAGAGATACGATGAGATCTACACAGCTATCAAAAATTCTGCTCTAGAAAAAGAATTTAAAAAAGTACCTTACAAAGATAGATATATATTTTTACCTCAGTGTTTGAGAGACTCATCTGATTGTGAGGCTGAATTAACAGACCATGGTTATGAATGCAATAGATGTGGTAGATGTTCGATCGATGATATAATAGAGTTCGCAGTTGATTTAGGATACGATGAAGATAGGATATATATCTCACCTGGGTCAAGTCTTGTCAAAAAAGTGGTCAAGAAAGAAAAACCAAGAGCTCTCATAGGCGTGGCTTGCTATAGTGAGGTCGTGGAAGGGATCAAACTTTCACATGTATATGATATCCCTGTTCAAGGCGTTCCTTTATTGAAAGCCGGCTGTAAAGATACTGTCGCCGATATGGATAAATTGAAAGAAGTCTTAAAGAAATAAAAAAGGGTGAAAATGATGGATTATAAAGATATATTCTACTTCTCAGTAGCTGGAGAATCGAACTCTGGAAAGACTGAACTCGTAGAGAAAATGATCAAAGAATTAAAATCCAAAGATTATAAAGTAGCCACACTAAAACATACAACTGGTGATTATTCGATAGATGAAGAAGGGAAAGATACGTGGAGACATAAAAAAGCTGGTTCTGATCTGGTCATCTTCTCAACTCCCTCTGAAACATCATTCTTGTATGATAAGGAATTGGATCTAGAAAATGTATTTGAAGAATCTGATATCGAAGACAAATACGATGTGTTAATAATAGAGGGTATGAAGAACATCGATATTCCTAAGGTCGTAATAGGTGATTCAGATTCTGACTATGATTTTTTGTACGATGACAATTTAGATGATATAATAGAATGGATAGAGGAGAACATCGAGATCACCAATATATTGGAAGATCTACCCCAGATCGACTGCCAGGAATGCGGGTACAACACATGCAGAGAGTTCGCAGAAACTGTATATCAGGGTGATAAAACGATTAAAGATTGTGTTACTCTTCAACAGAACCAAATTACTCTGAAAGTGAACAACGAGAACATACCTCTCAGTGGATTTCCAGCTAATATCATCAAAAGCAGTATCATCGGAATGACTGAAACACTTAAAGGTGTAGATGAGATAGATAGATTGGATATCTCTATAAATAATCTAGAAGATACGGATGAATAAACATGAAAGTATGTGGTGTTGAATTCGATAGGTCTCATGATCCAGATGAGCTACTTAAAAAAATAGAGGAATATAAAAACAAAGATGAGATATTCATACAGATATTTAACCACAAGAAAGTGATCGGAGAAGATCATCTTCTATGGGCGTATCAAAAGGCAACTGAATGTATGGATCAAAACAGTAACAGAGCCGACTCATTAGATATAGAGACTCTACTTTGGGCTTCAGCAGAATGGCAGATAAAGGAGGCTATCGATAAGATGGGAGTTCCTGAAAAATCAAAAAAAGCTGTAATCATGGTAGAGAAAGATTTAGACCGTTTTCTTACTGAGATGGGATGGGAAAGAAATGATGAACTCCTTGAGCCAACAATAGATAAGCTTAAAAGATTCGGAATAGGACAAGAAGAAATTGAGTCAGTTACTGAACCTTACGATCTTATCTTTGAAAAGATGTCCACATCTATTTTGTAGAGTGACATCCTCCTCTCCCTAAAGGAAGAGACTTCCTTGTAGGAGGGGGGCGAGGTTCATGGCTAGCTCACCTTCAATTGTGCCACAAATCCTTTAGATTGTCCAAAGGTGGAGCCTGTGACACCTTTA
>CAYSTL010000123.1:0-4912 GCA_964433785.1 uncultured Thermoplasmata archaeon | reverse complement strand
TGGGAAGAACCAGCTGACCCCGATGATGATCTATACTCCTTCGAAAATGTAGTAACAACCCCACATATTGCAGGCGTGACAGAAGAAGCTTATGAAAGAGTGGCTGATGAGGTAGTAGAGATGATAGAAAGAGAGATCAGATGATTTTTCCGGAAATATTAAATTAATGAGCTATTTGGAGAAATTGAGGTGTTAAGATCGAAAATAAGTCCAAATTAGATGCTAAAACTGTGGCATTCAGCGCGGTATTTGCGGCCGCAGTAGCGATAGCAACGATGTTAATATCAATCCCTGTAGGACCTGGATATCTCAATTTTGGAGAAATCATCATCTATACAGCAGCATTCCTTTTTGGAAGCATAGTGGGAGGATTAGCAGGAGGAATAGGAGCAGCTGCAGCGGATCTGATCCTAGGTTTCGCAGTGTGGGCTCCGATAACACTTGTAGGAAAAGGATTGGAAGGATTCGTTGTTGGCAGAGTCAGTGGAAAAAGTCTAAAAAGTAAGTTATTAGCAGTCTTACTAGGTGCTCCGATAATGATAGCTGTCTACGTTTTGGCTACCTGGTATCTTTATGGTTATCCAGCAGCTGTGTTCTCTGAATTACCCATAGATATACTTCAAGCTGGTTTAGGCGCTGCGATAGCGATACCTTTATCACACATGCTCCAGGCTTACATACCTCAACTACAACATGATCAAAATAGATAATCTATCGATCAAGACCCATGAAGGAAAGCTCCTTCTTGACGATATAAACCTGAATATAGATAGTGGAGAAACTACTCTGATATGTGGTGAACCTGGATCTGGAAAGACACTGTTGTTGAAATCAATAAAAGAATTACTAGGTGATGGGCTGAATGTCAAAGGAAAAATAAAGAAGAATGGGAAAATCGGCATCGTCTTCCAGGAACCTGAAAAACAGATAGTCAGGAGAAAAGTGAGGTCAGATGTTGCGTTTGAGCTGGAGAACCAGGCTCTATCCCGAGATGAGATAGAAAAAAGGATAGAAAAGTACTCTTCCATGCTCAAAGCCGATCACCTTTTGGACCGGAATATAGATGAACTTTCACATGGAGAAGTGACCAAAGTAGCGATACTATCCACTGTCGTTTCAGAACCAGATGTGATATTACTGGATGAGCCTTTATCACCCCTGGATTACAGGAACCAGATGATCGTCTTAGATGTTATAGAAAAGCTGAAGGAAGAAGGGATCACCGTACTGATAGCGGAACACGACATAAGGGACCTGTATGATAAAACAGATAGGATAATACTGTTGAACTCTGGAAAGTTGATAGGTTCTGGTGAACCAGATGAATTGCTGGATAGGTTACTGATGAGCGGTATCAAGCTTCCATTCGAACTGGAATTAAAGAATTACAGGGGTGGGAATCGATGATCAAGATAAAAGATCTTTATCACAAGTATCCTGAATCTAAAAAATACGCTTTAGAATCTATAAATGTAGAAATAAAAGATAATAAAATAACAGCGATCATGGGTGAAAATGGTTCTGGAAAGACGACTCTGTTGAGAGCGATAGCAGGTCTGATCGAACCTACTAAAGGAACGATAGTCTCTGACTACGATGAGATCGGCTTCTCTCCAGAAGATCCAGAACTAGGATTCTTCGCAGATGATGTGAAGACTGAAGTCGAATTCTATCCAAAAAACCTTGGTTTAGATCACGAGCGAAGAGCGAAAAAAGTTCTAAATATTTTAGGCATACAAAATCTGGAAGATAGGCTGCCAAATCTTCTTTCTTCCGGTGAACAGCGTTTGGTATCTATCGCATCAGTTCTATCTGGTGATCCTGATGTATTGATCTTAGATGAACCAACTCACAGCATGCACAGAAGTGGAGAGAAAACTATTGGTAGAGTGCTCAAAAATGTTGACAAAACCATCGTGTTTTCAACACATTCTTCTGAATTTGCACTACAATATGCAGATGAGATCATAGTGATTCATAAAGGTAGAGTTCTAGCTGAAGGAGGAACTGAAGACATATTGAAAGACGATTCAATCTTAGAAAAGGCTGAGATAAGGGTCCCAGGTGTGGTACAGTGGGGAAAAGAAAGAGGTCTAGAAAAAATACCAATTTCAATAGAAGAAGCTTACAATATAGCAAAGGAGAGAGGTGAGTTAGGATGAATAATTCCTTGCTAGAAAGGTTTGATCCCAGAGCTAAGCTCTTCTTCATATCGATACTTATAATCTTAGCCATCTTGATACCACAGCCGATATATCTCTCTACTTTACTCTTGATAATCATAGTGACTGCTACCGTATCAAGATCTTTCAAAAAATTGATAGGGTATCTAGCACCACTCAAACTACTTATCCCTCTGCTGTTGATCCTTAACCTTTTCTTCTACGCACACGGTGAGACCATTTGGAAGTTTGATCTACGGATCTTCACCCTTGCGATCAGCTACGGAGGGTTGGAAACTTCACTTACCATATTACTCAGGTTTTTTGTCATAGCTAGTGCTGCTGCTCTGTTCGCAGTTTCTACAGATCCAGAAAGGTTCGAAAGAACCTTAGTAAAACTAAAGGTTCCTTGGAAACTCGCTTTCATATTCTCTCTTACATTAAGATTGGTCCCCGACCTCAAGAGAAGGTACAAGAAGATAGAGGAAGCTCAGGTATCTAGAGGTCTTGACATTAAAGGTAACCCTATACATAGAATAAAGGCAAGGATACCTATGGTCATACCTTTCCTGGCATCCGTGATAAGATATGGATACGACCTGTCCGAGGCGCTAAAGGCAAGGAGCTTTGATGAGATCAAAAACAGAACATATATGATAGAGTTGAAACATAGACCTCGAGATTATGGCTTGTATGTTTTTTCTGTAAGCCTTATGGTTGTCTATTTGTCTGTTTATCTTTACTATTGAAGCGTTCATCCATCAAACCCTTTTTTCCCATGAATATATAAACTGGTCAGAACCAGTAATATCAAGAATGAAGGTAAAATGAACCCTGGCGTTTCCTTCTTTTCAACTTCAACTTTCATATGATCCTGATCAACATTTCCTTCTTCATCTTTTACTGTAAGTGTCACATTGTATGAACCCGGTTCATCGAATTTGAATTCCGGAGCTGGACCATACAATTTTATCTCCTCTTCAGAGTATTGAAAGGTCCATGTATAATTGACTATCTTCAAATTGTCCATAGAATTATAGCCATCAAAGTTGACAACGTTACCTTCCCTCACTGTAATGGATCTTCCAGCATCAGCGGTAGGCGGTTCGGATCTCTTCACCTCTATATTTGTTGTCCAGTTAGCTATATTTCCATAAATATCTGCTACTCTCAATTCTATAGTAAAATCGCCAGCTTCATCAAAAGTATAAGTTATATCTTCTCCATCGATCATGGTACCGTTTATATCCCATCTGAATGAAAATACTCCATTCTCATCCTCGGTACTAGATGCATCAAAATGAACTTCTTTGCCTGTGTAAATATTTTCTTTATAATCCACATCTACAGAAGGTGGAGTGTCATCAAATGATTTCAGATCAACAGAAGGTACAGTCAACGGATACATGTCTTTACAATCATCTGAAATATAAAACGGTTCATCTACAATACCATCTGATCCAGATTCATTTTGACCCGGACCGCGGTAAAGGTCAGAATAATTATGTCTGCTCCAGAAGTTCCCACCGACCGGATAAGAATCATTGCAGTACTCTATATTGATCGCTTCTGCACCCACTTTATTTTCAATAAAGTTATTTCCACACACTGAACTATCACTTAAACTACGGATCTTTATGCTTTGTTCGTTTCTTACTAAGGAATTATTTTTAACGATATTGTTTTCCCCACGATATATCATCATTCCTAAAGAATTATCGTATAGTACATTCCCAGAGATTGTACTAGAAGAAGATCTGTCTATCTCCAATCCTTCATCCCTACAACCAGATATCTCATTGTTTTCTATCTTACTATCCCTACTTCTCAGTAACTTAATACCGTCACTACTACAATCGGCAATCATGTTATTCTCTGCATTTATATACCAGGATTCTCTTATGATCATTCCTCTTAGTCCTATATCTGTTAGATGATTTTTTGAGATATTGATATTGATTTTTGTTTCACTCCCATACAGGTAAGCTTTGCTTTCGAATATATCTATACCTTCACCACCTACATCAGAGATGTTATTATTCCTAATATTTACATGAGTAGAACTTCGTAGGTAAATCCCTTTTTTATCTATATCTTCTATCTCATTATTGTCGATCACGATGTGTTTAGAATCTGAATGTACCCGTATGCCATACAGATAAGATCTTATTTTATTATCTTCGATGGTGGTATTACCTCTACACATGTAAACATAAATCCCTGCATTTTGTTCCCATGATTTATTTCCAGTTAATTCATTATTTTTTACCAGGCAATCTTTATGATTAGAAAGAAACAGACCACCTTCACCTGTTAGCTGATTCTTATAAATTCTAATTTTGTTTGAAAACTGTACGACAACTTTTGAGCCTTTAAATCTGTTATCACCTATATCTATATCTTCACTTTGGATAACAAATACATCTTTATTTACTACATCCTGATCTTTGATACTCACATCCTTAGAATACACTATCTCAACATTTGTCTTAAAAGACCCATCATCGAGTGTAGGACTGGTGATATCCACACCCGTACAATTGAATAAGATCAATTGACCAAATCTATCATCGATCTCTTTGTTCTTTAGATCAGTTAAAAGAACGATTTCACCGTCGGCTAGAGTATTGTTATCTACCTGTAAAGTATTCCACATACCCTTATTATCATGATCGATGTCTAGAATACCTCTATTGATAGTATTATTTGAGATATTTACGTACCTAGAATCATACAAATTTATCGAATCT
>CAYSTL010000122.1:0-5081 GCA_964433785.1 uncultured Thermoplasmata archaeon | reverse complement strand
ACGTTGGATCAGAGATTACAGGAATTTATTTATATTTTCAAATCATACATAATTGGAGCACAAATGAGGCTAAACTGGAAATACTTTGTAGCAAGAAGCCTTAACGCCGTTATAGTGTTGTTTATCGTTGTTATGATCATATCGGTCTTTCTAGGGATTACTTATAAGAGAGAAAAATTGGTGACCTCTAGAAAATATATTAATCAAGAACTTGAAGAAGATTATCATGAAGTAGCTAACATGAGTGTGGAGGAGAGGCAGGAATGGACCGATGTAAAACAAGAAGAATTTAGGGTAGGTAATTACTCTTACGGGAAATATCTCTATCCTAGAAGTAAAGATGAGTTCTCTAAATCCTTGATAGGGGAGAGTTTTAAGCAGGCTGCCGATGTAATACAGTTGGATTTTGGAGATGCAAGGTACGTATCTATCAGAGATAATTCGGAGAACGTCAAAAAAGGTGTGATCCCTGTGATCTTAAACTTCTTACCTAGAACTATTCTGATATTCGGGACAGCTATAGCGATCTATATACCTTTGAGCATCTACATCGGTGCGAAATCCGCCATGCATAAAGGAAGAAAAAGAGGTTCTCTAATCAAATTCTTTAACATCATAGGCTCGAGTGTCCCTATCTGGTGGGGTGCTTGGATAGGTCTGATCATTTTTGCATTTTACCTGGGCTGGGTACGTTTTTCTCCTTTACCCTTCCCTAAATCTGAAGGTGTCCCATATTACCTAGGTATCTTAAAAAGGATGATATTCCCAGTTTTAGTCATAGTTTTAATCAAGTTGAATCCCAATGCATGGACCACTAGAAATCTGATCACCAGCGAGCTGGAAGAAGATTATGTAGATGCAGGAAGAGCCAAAGGATTACCTGAAGATGTTATAGTAAATAAACATGCTTTGAGGAGCTCCGCACCACCTATAATCTCGAAGAGTGTTCAATTGATAATAGGTTCAATACCTGAATTGATAATATTCGAATCTATTATAGGATGGCCAGGGATCGGATTTCTCTTTTACAAAGCCCTGAATATAGGTGGTGGGTCCTCGATAAAGCTGGATATCAATCTGTTGGTAGGACTCGCATTCTTTATTTCAGTATTGACAATAGCACTTCATTGGTTGGCTGATATAATGTATGGTTTATCTGACCCGAGAGTGAAAATAGATTAATGAAAAGGAAGTATCGGTATTTACAGGTTAATAATACGGTGTGATATCTGATCGATTCAACCGTTGGAAATAATATGATTTAACATAGTAGCAAGCTATTAATATCTTAAAAGTGTATTAATTCAGTTGTCGATGAGATTCAACTGGAAATACTTTATAATGAGGACGATAAACGCTTTAGTCGTCCTTTTTATAGTGATCATGATAGTCTCTGTCTTTTTAGGGATCACTTATGAGAGGGAGAAAAAAGTTGCATCTCGAAAATACATAAATGTCGAGATGGAAGAAAATTATCATAAATTATCTAACATGACAGTACAGGAAAGGGAGGATTGGACCGATAAGAAGCAGGAAGAATTTAGAGTCGGTGATTACGATGATTTTTGGTGGATTAGGAGTAAAGATGTATATTCAAAATCGGTTTTGAGAGAGAGTTTTGATCAAGCGAGTAAAGTCATACAATTAAAGTTTGGTGAGACGTACCTGATCCAGGTAAGGGAAGGTGAGGACGACTCTAAGGTAAAGAATGATGTGGTCTCCATAATTTTACATTTCTTACCTAGAACGATACTCTTGTTTTCCACTGCACTTTTGATATGTCTTCCTCTTAGTATTTACTTAGGAGTCAAAACTGCGGTATCTGAAAATAAATTACTCGGTAAAGTGATCTCTTTTTTCAATATGATCGGATCCAGTGTACCGATCTGGTTTGGTGGGATGGTAGGGCTGATCATTTTTGCTTTTTACTTAAGGTGGATCGATTTTTCTCCTCTACCCTTCCCTTATTCAGAAGGTCTGCCCTACTATTGGGGAGTGTTCAAGAGGATGCTTTTCCCGATCTTGGTGATAATAGTGATAAAATTGAATCCGATCGCCTGGAGTACAAGAAGCCTTGTGAGTTCTGAATTGGAGGAGGATTACATTGTAGGCGCACGGGCAAAAGGATTACCTGAAGAACAAATAGCTAGAAAACATGCTTTAAGAAGTTCTGCTCCTCCTATAATATCGAAGAGTGCACAGATGATTCTCTCACTGGTACCAGAGATAATAATATTTGAATCGATAATAGGTTGGCCGGGGGTAGGTTATCTCTTTTACAGAGCTCTTGATTTAAGTGGTGGATCATCAATAAAGATAGATGCAAATGTATTGGTCGGTCTAGTGTTTTTTATTTCAATAGTGATAATTGTAATAAATTGGATAGCGGATATACTGTACGGTTTAGCTGATCCAAGGGTGAAGATTAGTGAAAAAGATTAGACTTTACTTTACGAAAAATTTACTGCACGGGATGATTAGGTGGGGATCTACATGAACGGAGATACGATGAACCATATGCCGAAAATTATCATTATCCCTCCACACACTGCGAAAACTTTTCTTCTGTGCTTTTTCCAGTAATCAAGGGTGCTGTGTGAAGAATAGGTCAGGAATGAGTCCCACATAAGATCGCAGGACCAGTGTACTATCGAAAATATGATCAAAAAGAAAACACCGTACTGAAGTGCTCTAGTGATCAAGGCTGCACCCACAGTAGCCCACCATACGAAGAAATACGGATTGGCAGCGCTTGTGACAACTCCTACGATCGTAGGGCTGTATGGAAAGTGCTCATCTCCTTCATCTATGGGTTTGAACAACTGATAACCGAAATAAAGTAGAAGTATGCCCCCACCGACACCTATAACGGCTTTCGCTTCCCATGACGCGATAAAAGTAAGGCCTAATGCTACGAGAGCTATGATCGGGAATTCGACAAGAGCATGACCGAGAGCTATCTTGATGCCTGCTTTCTTATCCTTAGCACCTTTAGCTATAGCACCTGCTGTTACAGGTCCAGGCATCATCACCCCGCTTAGAGAGATTACGACAGTGGCTCCAAGTATGAGTAAAGGTTCCCACATCTTTTTATCCAACAACTCCGCCTTCTGCTTCGATATCCATATCTTCGTATCTTTCTATATTTAAACGTTCTATATCGATCGAAGGAGTCTCGCCTACTACCAGTTCTGCTGTAGCTTTATCTACTGCAGCAGATACCATGAATCCGTGTCCGCTGAAACCGTTCAGCTGATAGAATCGTTTCACATCTGGAACAGGACCGATTATAGGTTGAGCATCTGGTGTCGTATCATAGAAACCTGCCCACTGTCTGATCATGTTGACTCCGCTGAATCTTGGAACAAAATCAAGCAAGGTATCCGAGAATTTTTTGGTGAACCATAGACTTGACCTCTGGTTCAATCCAGGAGCTTCGTTTGGATTTCCGATTCCGCCCACTACGTTTCCATGGGTGCTCTGGCTGAAATAGATACCATGATGGAAGGAGATTACCATCGGATCTAAGAACCTTTTGAAAGGTTCTGTGACCATGATCTCGTGGCGGTATGGTTTATTGGGTAATTCAACGTCGAGCATATCTGCCACATCACTCGACCATCCACCAGCGGCATTGACGACTGTATCTGTTTTTATCTTACCTTCATCTGTTATTACAGCCGTTATCTCATCACCGTCTCTCTCTATATCCATGACTTCCGTATGCTCTCTAACATCTATCCCCATATCTCTACAAGCTCTAGCATAGCCATGGATCACCGGAAACGGATACATCGTACCATCTGTTCCATTGAATGTTGCTCCTTTCACATTTGATATATCTAATTCAGGGACCATCTCCTTTGCCTCTTCAGGGCTAATGTATTCTGTATTCAAACCAAGGCTGTTCTGCATCTCAACGTTCTTTGGGAACTGTTCTGTTTCCTCTTCAGTGAAGGCCAATACAAGATATCCTCCTTGATAGAATTCGATATCAGTATCCAATTCCTTATCTAGATTTTCGAACATCTCCCTGGTCTTTTTGGCCAATTTGACATTTTCTTTTGAAGTCCACTGCTGTCTGATACCTCCACCGCTTCTTCCACTCGCTCCCGAGCCGAGGTATGATTTTTCAAGTACGACTACGTCGTCATAACCTTTCTTACCAAGATGGTAAGCGGTTCCAAGCCCGTTCAATCCTCCGCCTATTATCACTGCGCCTGCTCTTTCACTCATCGTCATCACCTTCCTCAGAAGCTAGTAGACCGAATGAAACTGGTTTTGCAGGGGGTCTTGAAGTTGGTTCAGCCATCTCGTCTGGGGATTTACCTGTCTCCCTTGCGAGTATCCTTTCTACCAGAGGTATGCATGATTTTCCCTGACACGGACCCATACCTATCCTGAGATGTCTTTTCAGATGTTCCAACTCAGTATAACCATCTTCTATAGCCTCTACGATATCCTCTTCTGTAACATCTTCACATCTGCAAACGATGACACTCATTCTATCACCTTCAGACCACGGGCTTCCATAGCATATTCTTTATCCAGCTCCATGGTTATCGCATAGGTCTTACCCGATTCTCTCACGGCTGTGACCTCAGCTTCCTGGATTTCATGACCTTTCCTATCTAAGGCCGTCACCTTTTCACCTTTTTCAGGTACTGGTATGTATTCGTATGGTACTGTTATCTTACATTTTTCGTCACTATAACTGCAGTCCACCACGAAGATAGCCAAGCCAGGACACTCAGTCACACATAATCCACAACCGATACACTCGTCAAAATCGATGTCTGGAACGTCGGTTATCTCGTCCATGGATATAGCGTCTTTAGGGCACGCGGCAACACAGGGATTGCAGGGTATGTTCTCAACACATTCAATGATGACGACTGGTCCTTCTTCCAGTCTCTCATCATCTGGTAATTCGATATCTTCTTTTTTGACTATTCCAGTACTTTTATAATCGCTCATTCAGCACACCTCCTCGTCCACGGTACAGGTCTTTACTCCCTTTCTAGGCACTTCACCATAAGGTCCTTTCCTCATCTTTTGAAGTCCTTCTTTCGCCTCTTCTT
>CAYSTL010000121.1:0-5143 GCA_964433785.1 uncultured Thermoplasmata archaeon | reverse complement strand
CTGTAGATCCAAAGGATATCATGACCTGCTTCCAGTACAGGATGACAAACATAGACATCGACGCTGATTACACCCATTTCTACATGGGCAGCTGTGCTCCAGGCGGATACGTTTGGATTTTCCCAAAAGATGAGGACACTGCAAACGTAGGTATCGGAGTTCAGGCATCTGGACTGGATGGCAGTAGATCCCCTAAAGATTATCTCGACGAATTCATAGAAGATCATGAAGAACTGCTTCAGGGACAGTGCGTAGACATGGTAGCCGGAGCGGTAGAAGTTTCTCCGCCCATGGATAAAACGGTCATGGATGGACTGATGCTCGCAGGTGATGCTGCTAGAGTCGTTGACCCGATAACCGGTGGAGGTATCTCTAACGGCTTGAAGCAAGCCAAAGTGGCCGGTGAAGTGGCTGCTGAAGCGGTCGAAGAAGGGAAGTTTTATGAAGAATTTCTATCCAGGTACGATAAGAGATGGAAGGAGATCCTGGAAGACAAACTATGGCGTAACTACATGGCAAAAGAGACCGCTATCACGTTGGATGACGAAGTGTTCGATAAAGTGATCGATGCACTGTCAGAGATGGACTTGAAAGGCATGAGCGTCGGTACGATATTGAAAGGAGTCCAAGAGAAGTATCCGGAGCTGGTGGAGGAATTCGAAGACCTGCTATGAGCATATTTAAGGATTTGATATGTCATGGGAAGGAAGATAGGTGTCTATCTCTTTTCGGACATAGATTACCTATCTGCAGCAGGTGTACGGGATTCTATTCAGGAATATTGATGGGATTCCTTTCAAAACCTTTGTTTCTTAATTTTGATGTTAAATTTCTTTTTATTTTTTCCTTGATCGGATTGTTACCTTTAGGTGTGGATGGTATATTTCAGGAGTTAACAGACTATGAAAGCAGTAATGTGGTCAGGTTAGCTACTGGTTTATTCTGTGGTATATTCATAGGTATGGATATTTTCTGGATTTTCTTCCTCAGCTGATTTAGTGTTTATGCAAAAAAATTTTTACGACCACGATAATATAAGTTCAGATGAGTGCTGTAGAGATTCAGGATCTTCACAAAAGTTACGACGGAAACAAAGCCTTGAACGGATTAGACCTAGATATCGAAGAAGGTGAGATCTACGGATTTTTAGGACCGAACGGTGCAGGTAAGACCACCGCTATCAAGATAATCCTTGGATTGATAAAACCGGATGAGGGTGAAGTTTCTGTTCTAGGTAAAGATGCTTTAGAAGACAGCATGTCCGTTCGACGCAGTGTAGGTTACCTACCTGAGAATTTAGAGATGTACGGTGATCTTACTGTTATGGAAAATCTAAGATTCTTGTGTGAATTGAAAGGATGTCCTGATGAAGATATCGGAAAATTGTTGAAGGAGTTCGAGATGGATGATTGGGACGGTAAAAAAGTAAGATCGCTGTCAAAAGGCATGCTCCAGAGGATCGGTTTTCTGCAGACCATGATCGGTGATCCAGATGTTTTTATCTTAGATGAACCTACCAGCGGTCTGGACCCACGGGTGAGGAGATGGGTGAAAGACAAGATCGTAGATCTGAAGGGAAAAGGTAAGACTATATTCTTATCGAGTCACGTATTATCTGAAGTGCAGGAGTTATGTGATAGGGTCGGATTCATCAGGGAAGGTGAGATAGTTGGAGAAGGAGATGTCGATACATTCTTCGATGATCTTGATATGTCCCCCAGACTTGAGTTGAAGATAGAGAGTCCGATAGAGGCCTTCGAGATGATAGAAGGGGTGGAATATATCGAGAGACCAAGATTGGTGGATGATCAGTTAACTCTCTACTGTGAAGAAGAGAGGAAGATGGACGTGATCAAGCTACTGCTCGATGAAGGTTTCGAGATAAATGATTTCAGTGTTAAGAAACCTGACCTTGAAGAGGTCTTCGTAAGGTTGACAGTGGAGGGATGATCATGGGGATGTGGAAACGTATATTTGTTGTGGCTAAAAAGGAATTCAAGTCCAATATTAAGAACAAGTGGGTGATCTTGTTGGTTTTGATATTTTTTGGTCTGACCGTGTTGGTCTCTTTTTACGGCTCTTCCCAGGGTGAAAATGAATGGAGAAACCTGGAACAAACAATACTCTGGATGAGCACATATATGGAATACATGATACCTATATTTAGTCTGATATTGGGTTATGGTTCTATAGTCAGAGAGAAAGAGAAGGGTTCTTTACAGCTTATATTATCTTATCCTGTTGAGCGTGGTGAGGTCTTATCTGGGAAATTTTTAGGTCTCTGGGGTGTATTCACAGTCAGTGTCTCTGCCGGCCTGACCCTCGGCGGTGTGATCATCGGTTCTCAAGTTTCCTTCCTACATTTGAAAGATTACTACCTGTTCATACTGTCATCAGTGATATTAGGAGGTGTTTACATATCTATAGCTCTGATGATTTCGGTCATATTTGAAGACAGCATGTCGGCCATGAGTTGTTCGGTATTCGTACTGTTCTTATTCAGTTTCCTTTGGCTAGGTATGATGTACGGTTTGGCGGAAGCTACGTTCGGATGGAGCAGTATGGAAGCAGGTACTCCTCCTAAATGGTACTTCAGCCTTCAACTTCTCAATCCCACCTTGATATGGTTCACATTGCTCGCATTGAATATCCCACCGTTCAGAGCCTGGGCTTTGGAGTTCGGTGGAGAAGAACCGGTTGGAACTCCTACTTTCTATGATACCTGGGTAATGATCGCTATACTAGTGATCTGGATCGGTGTTCCCTTGTTGATCGGTGAATATATACTGAAGAGGAAGGACATATATTGAAAAAATTAATGTAATATATGGTTATTCTCATACCTATGCTTAGAAACACTGCTAAAAAGATCAGAGAGACGATGTTCGATGAACTCGGTGAGCAGGGTGAAGATATCCTCGATAAGGAATGTAACGCTATTGGCAAAAACTTAGAAGATATGGATGATAGCGAGATAAGTGAACTGATGGACAGGATACAGGAAGATGTTAGGTACTTCAGGGGTGTTGACAAGGCGAAAGAGGTCAAGAACAGTATCAAAAGGTATCAACTGCTGGAGAAACTCGATGACATCGGTAGAGAGAGAAAAAGTAATATCAAGTTGATGAAAAAATATGAGCTATCTAGGGATCTGGGAGACGTGTACGTAGAGCTCGGTGATATGGAGAAAGGTGAAAAATATTTCTATGATATGCTCGAGATGGCTGAAAAGTTAGAAAAGGATGACATGATAGTAGATTCCTACGATAAGATAGCAAAAGTCCATCTCCAGAAAGGAGATATAGATAAAGCTGAAGAGGAGATCAAAAGGGGGTTGGATCTTGCTAAAAAGATCGATTATGAGATCGGTGAAGCTAGGTGTGTAAGAAGAGCAGGGATCGCTTCCTGGAGAAAAGGTGATTTTGAAGAATCCATCGGATACCTACAGACTGCTTTAGAGATATTTGAGGAGTCAGGTGATGAGGACGATGTTGCTTCAGTCTACAAGAATCTAGGTGACGTTTACGGTGAGATGGAAGACTACGATGAAAGCGAAGAGCATTACCAGAAATCTGTTGAGCATTACGAGAAGGAAGGTGCAGATTACGAAAGGATCGTTCTTTTCATGAACATGGGAGTCATCAATTCACTGAGGAAGGACTGGAAGAAGGCTGCCGAGTACTACAAGAAGAGCGAGAAGTTAGCGTATGAGAAGGAATATCCCAATACAAGAGCTTGGTCGCTGTTCAACCTTGGAGAGTCATATATTTATATGGATAAATTCGAAGAGGCTGAAGAGGCACTGCAGGAGTCTATGGAACTGCTAGAAGAGCAAAACGATCCCTTCGGTGAAGCTGGTGCTAAGACGAAGTACGGTCAGTTGATGCTTGAGAAAGAAGAATACGAAGAGGCGGAAAAATATCTGAGCGAGTCTGTTGATGTTCTGAAGGAACTGGAAGTGGCTAGGTATCTTGCCGATGCACTGAGTGAACTGGGAAAGGCTCAGATGAATCTAGAGAAGTACGAGGATGCGAAGGGAAAGATGGAAGAATCGATAAAACTATATGATAGCCTTGATTTATTAGAAAGGAAGAGCAGTGTAGAGGCTGATTTAGAAAAATTAACCAAACATTTAAAATAGTAAAAAGAATTTAGTTGGATGGTAATCATGAAACCTTCAAACTTTCTTAATGAGAACCTGGATACAGAAGTCGAACTCCTACTGAAAGATGGGAGTATATTAAAAGGAACTCTGATCGGATTTGACGATCATATGAATCTTGTATTGGAAGATACTGAAGAGAAAAAAGAAGACAGTAGAAGAAGAATAGGTACTATAATATTGAGAGGAAATAATGTTGTTACTTTGAACCCAAAATAATCAGTCTTTTATCTCCTCGATCTCTTCCTCAGTAGGTTGTTTTTCATGTTTTGTTAGGTACTCTGGCTCAATTTCTTTTGAGATGTAAACTTTTTTACCTGCCTGCATAATGTTTACTCCGTTCTCTAGAGCTTGCTCTGCATCTACTTCTAGGATGACCGGTTCATCAGATCGGACTGATCCTGCCTCTACTGCTGATTCGTAGGTACCGCTGAGATGTACGTAAGTTCTATCTGAAGGCTTTATACCGCCTTCTAATAGTAGTTCTGCTTCCTTCTCTGTAGTCGGTATGAATAATGTGTCAGGTATGTCTTCTGAAGGAAGGTCCAAGTCTATCTCGATCGAGTGTCCGTATGTGGCTCGGATATATCCGTCTTCGAACTGGTATCGGCCTTTTTTATCCGTACTGACTAGAGCTTTGACATGATACCGCCTTAGCCAGTGGAATCTCTTCTGTCTGTTTCTTAAAGCTTTAACGTAATGTTCTAAGGAAACCCAACCCCTATCGTCCATATCTAAACCGTATTTGTCAGGAAAATGTCTAAGGATACCTGCTGTTGTTTTCCCCAGGTTTTTGATCTCTTCATCACTCATTATAAACTTTCCTCGACTCCCACATTCAGGGCACTCTTCACCCCTATAATATCCATGTTCCTCACATTCCCTTATCATCTGTATCACTTACTTTTCTCCCCATTACTTCGTTCTAATAATAAATCTTTCCCATGTGTGAATGTTAAACGAGATTACTACGATATTCAT
>CAYSTL010000120.1:0-5183 GCA_964433785.1 uncultured Thermoplasmata archaeon | reverse complement strand
TTCTTGATATCTCCTGAGAAGAGATAATACACTAAAACAAAGTTTGTTCCACCGATTATCATGATAGGGATAGAAACTAGGGTGACAGCTCCAGAATTATATGCCCCTAAACTGGCTCCACGGGTGGAGAAACCACCAGTACTTAGACCTGCCATTGCATGACATAGCGAATCAAATAGACCTATTCCAGAAAAATAAAACAATCCAGTAGCAATCAATAAAAATACAGAATACATTAAAACTATTATTTTGATTGTATTGTTCAAGGAAGGAACGATCCTGTACTTTTTTCCCGCTGCAACCGCTAATTCACTAGTGACCTCCCAGTCTCTTAAAGGCGCTAATACGACTATGCCCATCACAATTATCCCAAGCCCCCCAATATACTGCATCAGATGTCTCCAAAAATTGATAGAATGAGCGAAGACATCAGCATTTGCTCCGATCGTAGTCAACCCAGTTGTGGTCCATCCAGATATTGCTTCAAAATAACCGTCCAAGAAGGTGGGTGCTATACCAGAAAAATAAAAGGGAAGTGCTGAAGGTATCGAAACAAGTGGCCATGCCAGAACTACAAGACCTATCGCGTGCTTTCTTTGAAAACTAGTCTTTGCAGGAAAGAATCTAAAAATTATACCTAAGGCAGCAGATATCACAGATGACTTCAAAAAATAACCATATGTATGTGTTTCACCATAAATAGATGCTACAATAATGGGTAGTAATAATACAACCGATACTATCATCAAAAGTACGCCTAATTCGCGTATGATCAGAAGGTAATCTTCTCTATTGTATATCCATTTCATCGTCTCGAGGACTCAGGAAGATCAGATTATACCGAACCTCTTCTTCTCCTCGAACTGCTTTTTGACCTGTTTGACTGTGTTAGTTCTAGCTAAAATTGTGACAAGATCATCAGGTTTGAGCTGAGTTTCTCCATCTGGAATTATGGACCTATCGCCTCTCATAATGTCAGCTATGATGACTCCCTTCGGTAAACCAGCATTTTTTATCTTTTTGTGGGCAATCGGAGCGTTGTCTTTCACTTTGATCTCCAACAGTTGTGCTTCTTTTCCACCTACAGTGAGCAGAGTCTTTGTATCGCCTATAGAATTCTTTATCTGCATGGCACTAGCTCTGGTGGTACTTACCGTGTTCTCGACACCGAGATTGGAGAATACTCCCTCATTTTTTGGATCGTTGACCCTGCCTATCACCATCGGGACCTGAAAGATATTCTGAGCAAGCTGACATGAGATCAAATTACTCTTGTCATCTCCAGTTACTGATACCACAACATCAGCTTTATTGACGCCAGCATCTTTAAGATATTCAAGATCAGTTCCGTCACCCTCTATAACAAGGGCATCGAACTGCTTTGATAAAGACTCGGCTAACTCTTCATTCTTTTCCATAAGCACAACGTCATGTCCTTCTGGGAGAAGCAGTCGAGCAAGATCTTTACCCACTCTTCCGCCTCCAATTATTACGACATACATAGTTCCATCATTACTGAAAATTAGTGAGACCTATTATACATTTTCCATAAAATTAATATATCAACCGGTAAAACAAACCAGCAAGACTATATTAAGGTGAAGGAGTTAAAGAAACGATGTATTGGCTATCGTACGTTGTTCTCGCTATCATAATTATCGGTCTTATATATGCAAGGATAAGCGAGATGTATTTAACCCAGATCTTGATAATCCAGAATCTTATCATCTTCATGATAGTCAATATACCTGGTTATTCTGATCCATATATTATCAATAATGTTTTCTATGATCTGGCTGGAAGAGCTGTTTATATCCAGCATCCTACGATGCTACTAGGTAAAGGGCATACATTCATTTCACTGATGTATTTACATGGTGGATTCATGCATATCATCGGTAATCTGTTAGTTCTATTTTTCATAGGGATCGCGTTAGAAGATAGGATCGGCAAAATAGGTATCGCATTGGTATACTTTCCAGCAGGTATCGTAGCTACATTATCTCAGTATTTCGTGGACTGGGGATCACTGGTAATGAACGTTGGTGCCTCGGGAGCAGTCATGGCTTTGATGGGAACCATCGTCTTCATGTTCCCGAAAGATAGGATAACGATGTTCCTGGGACCCATACTGATGAGAGATGTGAGAGTGGACTTGGCAGTCGGTGTATTCATAGTGATGATGACTGTGATCGTTTTTCTAGGGGGGTCTTCGAACGTGGCTCATGCGGCTCACTTTGGCGGCTTCGGTGCAGGGATGTTGATCGGATACATCTACAAGAAATATGGTATCACGAAAAAAGAAGAAGAGACTATGGAGTACCCCAAACTGAAAAAACTGGCTGAAAAACAGGGTTTGATGGATATCTACCAAAAGATAGAAGATGCGGATGAAAACGACGTCAAGAAAGCCTGGGCAGATGAGCTGTTGAAAAAAGCAAATTGTCCAGAATGTGGAAGAGATCTAAATGGGAGTAGATGTGAGTGCGGGTACGATCCTTTCAAGGATTAAATTAAAATAGATGCAGCAGTAAAGTGAGAGATAGAGAGAACTTAGAACAGAAGTTGATAACATGAAAGTACCAAATTCGTACTACCTACACTGCCCATCATGCGACGAAGAGACCATGCATGAGATATTGAAGGGTGAAGTAGGAACAAAGGGTGAAGAGATAACTATAGACGGAGTCGTCAAGTGTAAAGAATGTGGCAATACCAGACATAAGACCATCAGAGAGAAGGCAGCTGTCGATGTTCCTATCGTAGTCAGTTGGAAGGAAGAATCTGATAAAGATGAGATATCACTCTATCCAGATGAATGGGTGAATAAGGGAGAAGAGCTGATCTTGGACGGTACGAGAGTAAAGGTGACTTCGATAGAACAGGAAGGAAACAGAAGAGTTAACTCATCTAAGGTGAGTGACATAGAGACCATCTGGGCGAAGAAGCACGAGAAGGCCAGAGTCAAAGTCTCAGTACATAAAGGGAGGAACAGTATCTCTGAAGTGCTAGAAGTCGTTCCGGAAGAAGAATTCTACGTGAACGATAGGATAGAAGTCGGTAAACACGATGCGGTGATACACAGGATAAAGACCGACGATGATGTCATCAGAAAAGGCAAAGCCAAAGCTGAAGATATTGTAAGGATATACGCTAAAAGGATCCGATGATCACATGAACCCTAACTGACTCAATTTTTCAGGCAGGTATGTATCGGTCACGAAGTCCAGACCGTATTTTGCTAAAGCCTGCTGTTCTGCTTTTTTATTTATATCTAACATCGTTTCGATCTCTTCTACCCAGAAATCGGTCTGGAATCTTGGATCTTCCAGTTCCTGTTCTAAAGCTTTCTTATCGTTCTTTGACAGTTTATCTGTCGGTAGGTCGTAGTTCATTATATCGCTGGCGGTTATACCAACATATTCCGCTGTGGGTGTAGCCAGATATTCGGAAAGATATGCAGTATTTATAGCTCCGTAGGCAACACTGCCAAATATCCTGAAACTCCATGGATCGCCGTCGGTGAATACCACGACTGGTACATCTTCTTCCTCATTCAATCGTTTTATCAAACGTCTTGTCGATCTAGCCGGTTGTCCTTTCAAGTGTACGAGTAAAGCGTTCGCCTCTTCATCGAATCCGTTCTCTACTAACCTATCGAACATACCACCTGTTTCAATAGCTATCAAGAAGTCAACGTTTATATCGCTGAAATTGACCTTATCTTCTTCTACATTGTATGGGATGGTGTACCCAGAATCACCTACATCATCTCGGCAGTTGATCTTCCTTATCTCTCCTTTACGGTTCACCTCTTCAACGGTGATATCACCGATCAAACGGGCACCGTCCTCTTCTGGTCTGAGTTTGAAGTCCTCTCTCAAACACTCGGTGACCATCTCCATATCTTCGGCTAATCTATCTGATTCGCTCTGATCGTTGAATTTGGCCTTATCCCATCCTTCTGAGATATAGTACATCTCTCTTAAAGTGGAAGACTTGTTATCTTCTATCATATCCTTGATGAGATCCATCATGTAAAGAGTTCGAAGTATCATCCTGGCACTCTTGAGTTTTTTAGCCGACCTTTTACTGGTCGAATCGCCAAGCTTCCATACACCTTCTCTTTTATCCAGCTCTATATTACTCTTAGACCTGGTGGGAACTTCCATGAAGGGTATCTCACCTTCTGATATCTGATTGTAAAATATCTCTGCGATCTCTTCCATTCGATCCAAGGCCTCTTCGTGTCTCTCTTCCATATCTTATCCCTCCTTCTCTATATCAGCAACTTCTATGTCCCAATCATCCGGCAGTGGTTCCGCACCTATCAATTTAGTTTCCGGAACTCCTTCGATATACACTTCTGAACCTTCTAGATCCTCTTTCTCTAGACCACCATCGAACTCGATCACTATGTTCTGTCCCTCGGATGGTGACATCTCCTTTATCTCGAACTCCAGATGGTCACCATCATAAACAGGCTCTATATTAGACGATAATACTTCAGTTTCGGGATACGGCTTTTCAAAGAACAGATTCATAGCCCGTTTTTGAGGAGTATAATTCATCAGATCTATCTTTACCTTACAGGAACCGTTCTCCCATACATGTTCCTGCTCCACGTAAACAACACCCATGATCTTCGTCATAGATGCGTCAAGTGAAGGTGGTTCTTTATCCAAGATCTGTGCAGATTTATCTGCAATCATCGGTAAGATATCCTTGACGATCATGAATTTCTTCTTGACTTTCTTCCTTCTTTTCTCCTTATTCAGATGAGTCCTCAGATGTCTAGCACATTCCCTCAGACCTCTTTCGATCTCATCTACAACTTCTGGTATATCCGCTATAGCCTCTTTAGCCTCAGATGTGAACGGAACTCTTGTTGAAGCCACGTGTATAAGTATAACAGCCGGTCCAGAAGGCATACCCGTACCGCCTCTCTGATCTAGACCATATATCCTCCAATCTATATCTTGGATAGCAGTAGTCGTTGCACATCCGCCTTTCTTGTACATCAGTGGTACTCGGTTAGCGAACCGTAAAACTCTAACAGAACTGTCTTTAGGCAGATCTCCACCGTAAACAAGACCGACTTCGACCTGGAACGGGTTACCAGAATAAACAGTAGGTTCTCTCGTTGTAGGTGGGGCGTAATACTCCGGGTGACGACCTTTGAG
>CAYSTL010000119.1:0-5197 GCA_964433785.1 uncultured Thermoplasmata archaeon | reverse complement strand
CCTCATATCGAGTCTCGATACGGAACTCGATTTCTTGATAAGTTTATTAACCTATATACTGATTCTATTCTTTATAATAGGTGAAAATGAATGGGATTATTTGACAATCAAGAACTTGAAAACAAACTGAAGAGATGTAAGAAAGAGAAGAAACAATGTAAAGATAAAATGGAGGATATGCAGGAGAAAGTAGATTACCTGGATAAGATTCCAACCCCCGTGATGGCTATTGATCAAAACTATAATGTAGAGTACATGAACGAAGCTGGAGCAAACGTATTAGGTCTTTCCACAGAAAATTGCGTAGGAAGAAAATGTTTTGACCTCTTCAATACGGACCACTGTCAAACTGAAGATTGCGCGGTCAAAAGAGCTATGAGTGAGGACAGGGCAGTGACTGCAGAAACGGTTTCTAATCCATCTGGTAGTAAAGAATTACCAATAAGATATACTGGTGCACCGGTGAAAGATGATCATGGAAGAATTGTAGGTGGACTTGAATATGTTACAGATATCACTGAAGAAAAGAAACAGCAAGATAAAATGAATGCGATAATCGAAGATAATGACGTTCCAATGATTTTGGTAGATGCTGATGGAGAAGTTCAAAAATGGAATCAAGCAACAGAAGAATACTTTGAGATCCCAAAAACCCAAGCTGAAGGTAATTACATCAGAGAAGCATTTAATGGACAAAATACGATCACAGAAAGGGCACTCAAAAATAGATCTGAGATACATGATGAAAAAGGTAGTATAACCACCAGTGATGGTTCTGAAAAACACTACTTAGCATCCTCGATATTTTTACATGATCAAGATGGAAACATGGATGGAGTACTTACTACTGTAAAAGATATTACTGAATTAGAAGAAGCGATGGAGAATGCAGAACTTAAGGTAGATTATTTAGAAAGCATTCCTACACCGGTGATGACCATCGATAAGGATTTCAATGTAGAATACATGAATGCTGCAGGTGGAGACGTAGTTGGTATGGATGCAGATGAATGTGAAGGAAGAAAGTGTTACGAATTGTTCAATACAGAACATTGTCAAACTCAACAGTGTGCTGTTGATCAGGCGATGAAAAAGAGAACAAAGGTAACAGAAGAAACGGTATCTAAACCATCTGCAGATAAAGAGATACCTATAATGTACACTGGTGCTCCTTTAACCGACGATGATGGAGACGTAATAGGTGGATTAGAATACGTTGCAGATATCACTGAACAGAAAGAGTTGCAGAAGGAACAGGAAGAACAGAGAGAATACCTTGAAAACCAGGTAGACAAGATTTTGAATGGTGTATCTCGAATGGAAGAAGGGGATCTTACTGTACACATAGAGAAGGAAAGAAGTGATGAGATCGGTAACCTCATAGATGGATTGAATAGTATGGTGAGAGAATTTAGAGATAATATAGAAAATATCATGAGCACTGCAGAAGAACTTGATAATGCTGCAGAATCAATAGCAGCATCTTCAGAAGAATTGAGTTCTACCTCAGAAAACGTATCTTCATCAGTGCAGAGCATCTCTGGAGGTACTTCCGAGCAGGCTAAGATGTCTGAGGACCTTTCTCAAACCATAGAAAGCGTATCTGCCACCATGGAAGAGACATCAGCCTCAGCTGAAGATATCGCAGCCTCGGCTGAAGAAGTATCTGCACAAACTGATGAGGGAACTGAACATGCAGAAGATGTATCTGAAACTGTAGATGAATTGCAGGATAGATTAGAAAATACTAAGGATAAGGCTTTTGAGCTGGATGACCAATCAGATGAGATCGGTGAAGTAATAGAAACTATATCAAGTATTGCTGAACAGACCAACCTTCTTGCATTAAATGCAGCAATAGAAGCAGCTAGAGCAGGCGAGCATGGTAAAGGTTTTGCTGTTGTCGCGGATTCAGTTAGGGAACTGGCCGAAGAAACTCAAGAAGAAACTGAGAATATCAAGAAGGTTATAGAACAAACACAAGTTAACGCTTCAGATGTAGTTCAAGGAGTAAAGGATGTTACGGAAAAGACAGATGAAGCGAACGAAGCGACTGAGAGAAACATGCATTCCCTGGAAGAGATAAGGGATGCTACCGATTCTGTCTCTGAATCTATACAGAATATATCCGGTGCAGTTGATGAAGTTGCAAGTAACCTTCAGGATGCGTCAAATAAGGTTGAGAATGTAGCAGAGATTGCAGATGAAAGCAACGAAGAAGCGGAGTCTTCCGCAGCCGCAGCTGAAGAACAGAATGCATCGGTCGAGGAACTCTCTAGTGCAGCCCAACAGTTGTCCAGTTTAGCAGCTGAATGCAATGATATAATCAGGAAATACGACATCCAATAGACAGAGGTGTTATATTTGAAAATACAAAAGAAAATAGAAGAGAATGACAGCCTCCAGGTAGTCATCTTCAGGGTGGGAGAGGATTACCTCTCCTGCCCTATCTCCCAAGTCAGGGAGATAATTCAGCTGGAAGAAGTGACTCCAGTGCCTTCCACACCGCCAAAGATACGAGGGATACTGAACAGAAGAGGAGAGATAATCACAATACTAGATTTACCTAAAGTCTTGAACTTAGGCCTTAATCTATCTGAGGAAGAATCTCAGCTTATGATCTTGTACAGTGAGAATGAGAATATAGGGATAATGGTCTCTGAAGTTACAGAAATACCTACGATTGATACCGAAAATATAGACGAACCTTCACAAGCTTTGGAAACACCTGTGAATCAGAAATACTTAGAGGGCATCGTGAAAGAGGATGATAAATTGATATTACTAACAGACCTTTTGGAACTAGTAAGCAGTATAGCCGGAGAGGATATTGAAAAAGCAGAATCGGTAGCAGAGGAGATAGAGAACTAAAAAACCTTTTTTTCTTTAACATGGTCAAAACTGTAGTTATATGTGGAGGGCACGCCCAATTTCAGAGTAAAGCTAAAGATTTTATTAAAAATGGCAATGGAGAGACTGAGATAAAAACATTTGATTTAACTAAAAACCTAAGTGACTTACCAGAATGCGACCATCTTATTATCTACAGAGAAAGAAATATAAATCTAGAGAATATATTGAAAGACCTTGATATCAACAAAGAGGTCATTCTTGTAGGAAATATTCGAAGAGAAGATAAGATATTAGCCCATGATTTTGGAGTAAAAGATTTCATATATATACCAGAATGTGGAGGAAATCAACTAGACCCATACATCAGAGAGATAGAAAAGTCAATAACTCCAAACGGTGATTTGCTTGGATACTAATATATCTATTTTGATGGTTGATGATGATAAAGGTTTTCTTGACCAGGGAAGTATTTTTCTGCAACGGATGTTAGGTCAAATCGATGTCAAAACTAGTAAAACGGTTGAAGATGCGCTCGAAAAATTAAAGGAAAACCAATTCGACGCAGTTATATCTGATTATCAGATGCCTCAAATAGATGGGCTTGAATTTTTGAAGATACTTAGGAAAGAAGAACACAGAGATATTCCTTTTATAATGTTTACTGGAAAAGGAAGAGAAGAAGTAGCGATGGAAGCTTTGAACTTAGAGGCTAACAGATATCTTCAAAAAGGCGGTGACCCTAAAAGCCAATATGGTTTACTTGCTGAAACTGTCAAACAAGAAATAGAAAGAAAAAGATCTAAAGAAGAAGTAAGAAGGCTTTCTTCTATGGTCATGAATTCCTCTGAGGCTATTATATGTACAGATGAGGATTTTAAAATCAATTATGTTAATCATTCAGCTGAAAAGATGTTTGGATACAGTTTAGAAGAACTGAAAGGTAAAACTCCAGGTATATTTAATGCAGAAATGGATAGTGACAAAATTCAAAATGAAATTTACGAAAAGGTGTCTTCAGGAGATACCTACAAAAGTATTCATCTGAATCAAAGAAAAGATGGTTCTACCTTCTATTGTGAGATGAAGATTTCTCCTATTGAAAATGAAGAGGGTGAAATCAGAGGATATGTGAGTTCTCAGAGAGATGTTACAGAAAGAAAGAAAGCAGAAAATCGAGCTGGACATCTTAATTCTCTATTGAAATCGATAAGAAATGTCAATCAGATCATAATCCAGGGAGAATCTTTAGAGAACATCATGCAGAATGCATGCGAATTTTTGGTAGGCGCTAGGTCTTATCTAGAATGTACGATTGGTATATTTGATGAGAATTCTAAACAGATATCACCTATTGCAGGAGCAGGATCGCATAAGATAGATGAGGATTGGGAGATCGATACCGAAGGAAACGGAGAAGCTCCCCCGTGTATAAAAGAAGCTGTAGAGAAAGGAGAATTTGTGATAAAAAACACTAAAGATTGCGATGATTGTGATTTTAGAGAGGAGAGAGAAACTCACACGACTGTTACCCTACCTATGAAAAGATACGAAAGTATAGTAGGAGTAATACATATTGGATTCGATGAATATGTAAAGGTGGATGAAGAAGAAAGATCTTTACTCGAAGAAGTAGCAGATGATCTTGCGTTTGCAAGAGATAAATTACTATCCGAAAGAGATCTTGAAAAAACTAAAGATAGATTAGAATTGGCATTGGATGCATCTGATCATGGGTTCTGGGATTGGAATCTAGATACAGATGAAGTATATTTCAATCCAAAATTTTACGAGATGCTAGGATACGAAGAAGGCGAATTACCAAATTTATATGAAACCTGGAAAGAATTGATGCATCCTGAAGATAAAAAAGATGTTATACCAGAATTACTGAAAAAAATAGAAAATGCAGAGCATTTTGAAAAAGAATTTAGATTAAAAACAAAGTCTGGGGAATGGAAATGGATATCAGCTAGAGGTAAAACTTATGAATTAGATGAGGAGGGAAATCCTCATAGAGCAGTCGGAACACATATCGATATCGATGAAAGGAAAAAGGCTGAGAAGGAATTAAAAAGGAGTGAAGAAAAATTTAGGACATTTACTGAATCTGCCCCAGTTCCAGTTTTCATTCATCAGAATGAGCGATGTATCTATGCCAATGATGCTGCTGAAGACCTACTAGGATATGATAAGGAAAATATTTTGGGGGAGGAGATCTGGGAATTCATCCATCCTCAGAGTAAGGATAAAGTAAAAAAAAGAAGAGATAGGAGGAGAGATGGAGAGGAGGTAGAACCTACTGAAGAGTTTAAAATCACCTCAAAAAGTGGAGAGAAATACGTAA
>CAYSTL010000118.1:0-5234 GCA_964433785.1 uncultured Thermoplasmata archaeon | reverse complement strand
GGATTCGAATCTGTAGGATCTGAAAAATTAACAACATTGATGTGGCTTCCTTTAAAAGATGGCGCATCTAGACCATACATCCTAGACATTGAAATGGATATAGAAGATCATTCTGATGATGGAAAATTGAACATAGTTTCAACCTACTCCCATAGATGCCCTTACAGTATCCATAACGGAGTAAAAGTGAAAGAAGCTATAGAAGATATAAATGATGATCGTATAGAATTCACTCAACATACTATCGATACGCACGAAGAAGCATTAGAATGGGCTGACGATCCTGGTAACTGGGAGTATCTGGTGATGAATGATGAGGAAGTAAACATCTTCGATAAATCATCAGATGAGATAAAGGAGATAATTGAAGAAAAATTATCCGAGTTATAATAGCTTATTCTCTATAAACTTCTAGTTTATCATCACTAACTATTTCCCATCTACCTGTATAGGAATCGTATTTAAACTCACCTTTTACAACGACTGGTGTTTTCTTTAGAACAGTTCTATTTTCCCCTTGGCTCCAACCCTTGATATGGCAGTTAACATTCTTATATCCTCCACCCAAAGGGCAGATCTCTATATCAGAACCGCCGTAAGATTCTCCCACATCCACAACTTCTCCCCTGACTTTTACATTCATACCTTCATACCATTCAGGATTTTCTAATAAGGAAGATATCTGTATATAGCTGTAATATGCTTTCTTTTCCAATTCAAGTCCGTAATAATCTTCTATCTTTAAACTATAATCACCTTTGTATTCTTCCACAACACCTTTTACAACAACTACAGCACCTGGCTTTATCTCTTCTTTCTCATCTATTTTCTTGAGCTGTTCTTTATTCATCTTTATCTGCATAGATTTGCTGTATCCCTTTTCTTTAAGATCGATGTAAACCGTATCTTGATAACTATCGATCCTAGCAACAGTTCCTTTGATCTTGACTTCCCTACCAACAAAATCCGCATCGATCTGAGAGATATCAACCTGATCTACTCCTGAACTAGCTGTCAATAGAAATAATGAAGCTGTGCCTAAAATCGAAATTAGAACTGCAATAAAAAGTAACCTGTCTTTAGAGAACATCTACTATCTACCCAATATCTCTAATAATTTGTTCTCCATCCTCTCGGCAGGGATATCAGCTATAGAGACCTTGGTCGTACGTCCATTACCGTCAGATACTGCTTTAGTCTCTATCAGGCCGTCATTCGACAACGATTTGAGATATTTCCAGAACTGAGTATGTCCTAACTTTTTACAGTCGTACTCTTCACATATTATCTTGTACAACTCTTCCACATCACCTGTAGTGGTGTAAGCTTGCTTTTTCAATCTTCTAGTAGCTGCTAATAAGATAACTCTTTCATGTTCGTTGAGATTCTTCAGTCTGCTTTCAGTAATATAAGGGTCAACTTCAGCTTTAGCTCCTCTAACGTCTTCAGAACGAATTTGATCCCTATTATCCATCTCAGCTACAAGTGCTGATTTCTCCAGTAATTCTATACCAAATCTAGCATCTCCTTTATGACCAGCAATGTCAGATAATAATCTAAGTTCTTCATCCTCAATAGCTCCAGGATAGAGGGCCATATCTATCCTCTGTGATAATATCTCATACAGCTCATCAGATGAGTATTTAGGAAACCTTACTCTATTGCTCCTTTTGAAAGAACTCAACGCACTCTCTTCCAACAATTCAAAAGCGTTCTTCTGCGATATCAAGATCAAAGAAACATTACCGACGGAAGACAGTTCTTCCTCATTAAATCTAGTCAGTAAATAGACCAACTCTGACCCATCTTTCTGTATCAAAGCGTCTACTTCATCCATAACTACTATCAGATGTGTTTTCTGTTCCTTCAGCTTGTTCTTCAATATCTCCATCATCTCTCCAACAGAGAATCCCCTATCGGGAAATCCTTTATCGAAGTGATGAACGATCTTCCACATCGCAGAGCTGTTGTTTTTCCTTCTCCTACAGTTGACAAAAACGTATTCGATATTCTTACCTTTATCCTTGGCCCAGTCCTTAAAATCCATGCAGAAACGTTTTGCAGTGGCAGTTTTACCAGTACCTACCTGGCCATGTAAGAACACATTCTGAGATACGTCTGATTTCACCACACCTCTAAACAAACCAAATAGATTCTTTATCTGCTCATCACGATTGGGAAGATCTTTAGGTACATAATCGAAGGACAGTTTTTTCTGGTCCTTTATTATATTTCCAGCAGTATTTCCGAAATCCATCTTTTTCACTCATTGCTTTGTCAAATCTGCTTCACATAATTCACAATACTTAGTGCCGGGATCATTAAGATGATTACAGATTGGACATTTTATTTTCTCTTTTTCCTCAGTGGTCTCTTCTTCCTTATCTGCATCAACGATCTCATCCATGACGTTGACAAGATCTTCTTCCTCTTCTTCCACACCTTCCGATGTACCTTCAGGAGTAATCACTATATCTTCAGGTTTTCCTTTTTCTTCCTCCTCCTCAGGTTCGGATATCTCATTGACAACATCTACAACATTTTCTTCCTCTGTATCTCTTAAGGGTTCTGGGATGTTTTCCTTTTCTTCTACTTCTTCACTTTTTGGTTGGTCTGTCATCTTAACTTTTACTTCCTGTTCTTCTGTTTCTTCTTTCTCTGTTTTCTCTTCTACTTTATCTTCCTTAATTTGTATCTCCTGCTGCCTTTCTTCTATCTCTGCCTTTAGCTCCTCTTCAGCCTCTTTTTCTTCTTTCTCTATCTCTTCTTTTGTTCTAGGTAAAACAGATTGTTTTATGGTCACGTTCTTTCCAGTTGAAAGTGAACCTACATATTCAACGCTACCATTTACCGTGACCCCATCGGCTAAAACTACTTCTCCGCCTGATGAAACATCATCTACACTCGAGTTCTTTTCGATAGTCAGATCAGTTTCACTCTCGATATCGCCTGCTTCTATTTCTTCACCAATCGATATTTTTTTTCCTTTGATCATCCCTTCGATTTTGACATGGTTTCCCAAATTGACATCTCCTGATTTAGATATCAAATCTCCTCGGATAGTAACTTCGTCACCAAATTTTATATTTCCATCAGCATTGACAGAGCCTTTTATTTCAACGTCATTCCCTCCGTCTACCTCTCCTTTTGATTCTACATCTGCGGTAACTATCGTACTGGGATTGAACACTATATCTGTATCAGATCTAATAGCAAGCTCGTTAGAAACCCCTGATTGTTCTTTAACTCTATCTAACAGGTCTTGATTTTCTTTATTCAATTCTTCTATCTCAGATCCCAACTCTTCGATCTCTTCTTCATAGTCGCTGATTATACCATTTTTCTCCTTGACTATCTCATTGTCAGCTCCCATCTTTTCCAATTTTTGATTCAATTCTTTTATCTTCTCGTTTTTCTTGTTGAGTATCCTTTTCTTTGTTTTGAGTAACTTTCTATTCTCTTCTTCTAACTTCTCTATTTCACTTTCCAAGTCTGACTTTTCTTTTTTCAGTTCCTCAACCTCGTCCCGATATTTTTTCAATTTTTTCCGAATATGCTTTTTCTTATCTTCCATAACTGTCACTCTTGAAAGGCTCTTTTATACTGTATGCTAATTTACATTATTTAAGATTTGTCGGGTTAAATTTTGAAAGAAACATCCAATGAATCTAGAGATTTTCAATTATGCCATCCATCCTTTCTACTTCTACAATACAAAAAACATCTCCCTTTTTAGAGATCCTTTTGATATTTTTAGCTATCACTTCTTCCCTATGATTTTCCAATGCCTGATATCCTTTTAATTTATTGATAACTTCATCCCATCTTAAAGCGAACTCTTTAGGAGTCTCAGCCTTGATCTTCTTCCTAGATAATGATTTTTCTCTGAATGCCTGCCTTAACCATTGGGTCCCGGTAACGTGATCGCAGTAAGCCATAGTATAATGTTCTTCGTCCATGTCCAAAGATTCTGTTTTTATATTTCGTTCTTCACAGAATTTTAAAAGAAACACGTAAGAAGGTGGTGGTAGACTGACTTCACCGAATTTACTCAGTCGTTCGGCATACATCTTTTCGACTTTATTCGGCTCGATATCTATGTCATCGTCCTGCTCGATGAAATCTTTCAGTCCTTCCAATTCTTCTTTTGATATGGGTAATGCTCCAACATCAAATTCCAAAGATTCTAAATTTTCTTTAACCTTATCAGCTTCAGTCACGAGTCCCTTTACGATCCCGATCAGATATATCTTAGAGCCATTGATCTCTCTTTCGTACAATTCAATTTTCCTCCTTTCTTTCGTTAAGAAGTTCCTTCATCTTTTCACTAGAATCTATCTTAAATAATTCTTTCTTCTCTATCACTGGTATGCCTTCTATATTGACCTGAGTATATCGTTTTTTGATAAAAAATACTGAATCCTTTTCTGTTATCTTTGAAAGATTAGAAACTATCTTAGCTTTATTTTTGATGTCTTCTTTTTCAGTGTTTCCTATACCACTCAAAAGTATAGTGTCATCGTCACTGGTCACTGCTTCGAAAGGGCATTTACAAGTTGGAATGACCTCATATCCAAAGGAGTTCAATGATTCAAATACGAATCTGCTCAATCCTTTAAATTTGCTAATAGATTCGATGTCTTCCTTTTCGATTTCAGCCTTTTCTAGAGGGTTAAGAGGCATGATAAGGTCACCTCCTAGGAACTCTTCAAGCCTTATGGCGACCTCTAGATCAGCACCCATCCCCTTTTCGTATTTCTGTATTGATTTTCTTGAAACTCCTGCGATCTCTGCTAGTTTTTTCAAAGAGATCTGCTTCTTCTTCCTCAATTCTTTTAATAAGTCTGAATCTAATTGTACGTAAAATCCACCAGGAGCTGAGAAAACATAAGGTGGGACTCCTTCTATTACCATGTCTTTTAAGGTTTCAAGGGTGATCAGAGGTATCCCTCTCCGGGTGTAAACCACTCCCTTCTCTAGATCTCTTCGTCCACTATTAACAGCTATAAACAAAGGTGAGGCATTTATCGCATTGGCCAACCTCTTCAACTCATTTGCATTATCTACTCTAGAGCTGTCCGCATTCAGGAGTACCCTTATAACTATCAATTCTTCGTCTTTACGAGCGACTAGGTCAAAGCTTATACCCCTGTCTCGGAAGGAATCTGTGATGTAGAAACCGGACTTCGCAAGGGCTTCTCTAACCTCTTTTATCAACTGAAGCCTATTCATCC
>CAYSTL010000117.1:0-5282 GCA_964433785.1 uncultured Thermoplasmata archaeon | reverse complement strand
GCATAAGCGATGTAATCATACTCGACACATCAGCCGAAGAGATGGGAGAGATCATAGAGAGTGAGCCTATCAAGAAGATCAAGTGAGGGGTCTTCCCTCAACTCCCAATATTTAAGGGCTTATTCCTTCGATCGCCTTCTTGGTTTTATCCATAGGGATCTTCATCTGCATCTTTTTGAATAAATCTAACGCCTTCTCTAGATATCTTTTAGCCTCTTCTTTCTCACCCTTTTGCTTTAAAAGGATCCCATACTCGAAATAGACCTTTGCAAGTTCTCCTTTACTATCAGAATTTTCAGATATATCGATACTATCTTCAAGCAGATCAGCAGCTTTATCATGATCGTGTAGTTCTCGGTGGACCATACCTAACGCTCTTTTTGAACTCGCTTTTGCAGCTTCCGAATCAACCTCTTCAGCTATCTCGACAGCCCTTTCAGCTTTTCCTTTCGCCTTTTCGATTTTTCCTTTCTTGACGAGGACTTCACTCAATTCGCTTAAGATCTCAGCCATACCATTTTTCCTTCCGATCTTCTTTTTGATCTCAAGACTTCTTCGGTAATGCTCTAAAGCTTTGTCTAATTTATCTTCATTCAAGTAGATATATCCTAAATTACTCGATGAGATCTCGATACCTTCCTTATATCCGATCTCTCTGCTTATTTCCATTGCCTCTTTCTGACTTTCGATCGCTTTCTTTGACTTACCTTGGTACAGATATATATTCCCTATATTATTTAATGAGGTTGCAACTCCATATCTGTCACCGATCTCCCTCTTTATCTTTAGGCTCTTTTTATGGTTCTCCAACCCTTCTTCGATATCTCCTGAGTCCTTGTAAATATTCCCTATATTGTTCAGCGAGATTGCTATGTTTCTTTTATGTCCGATCTCCTTTTCTATCTCAAGACTTTGTTTTTGAAAAGTAAGTGCTTTCTTTGCTTCACCTATCTTAGAGTATATCAAACCAAGATTATTGTAACATGCGCTTAGTTTTTTTGCGTCATCGATCTCTTTAAAGATGTCGATAGCTTCTTTGAGATAATTTTCCGATCTTTGGTATTCTGCCTTATGATAGTAAAGTGCGCTGAATGCCTTGTACACGTCACCCTTTTCTTTGATATCTCTGATTTCCTCTGCCGTTTTCTCTGAATCCTTCAATACATCTTCTGCATCTTCATACTTTCCCTGATGGATGAAGATCCAACCCTTCTCCTTTAGTAATTCACATTTCGCTTTTTTATCGTTAGATGTGAGAGTTAGACCTTTATCAGCATACTCTAGTGCTTCCTGGTAATCCCCCATGTCTCTCAAATTCTTGACTATGCTAACATATAGTTTGGATCTTTCAGTATCCTTTTCTACCGATTCTAAAGAAGATTTGTAACTCTCCAGAGCTTTTTCATATTCACCGACTGTATTGTATATATCGCCGAGACCCTGGTTCGCCTTTTTAGAGATATCGACATTTCCATCATCTGCAAGAGAAAGAGCTTTCTTGTAAAAACTGACGGCTTCTTCATTTGCGTACCTATCCTTTGCCTTTTCTGCAGCATCTATGAGATAGTCGACTCCCCTTTTATCATCCGCTTCATAGAAATGATGAGCGATGGTTTCTAGATATTTCTTATACTCACTCTTTTTGCTCTCATAGGCCTCAGCTAAAGATCTGTGATACTCCTTCCTAAGCTCCACGTTTATATCATCGTACAGGACTTCTCTGATGGTCCCGTGATCGAATTCATATCTACCATCGAAGGAATGTATCAGTCTATACTTCTTTTCGATCTTATTCAGTTCTTGAAGTAGATCTATCCTCTCGATGTCCAATACCTCGCCGATTATATCGGAAGAAAATTTTTCTCCATCAACACTAGCACAGCATAGTATACTTTCTTCCCGATCTGTTAGTCTATCTATCCTCCTTTCTATCACATCGTTGACTCTTGAGGGTGTATCTATCGATCCAATGTCTTTATCGAGCACCCAACTTTCTTCTTTCTTAACGATGTATCCCTCATCCACCAACAATTCTAACATCTCTAAGATAAAAAATGGATTCCCTTCAGATCCATCATATATCTTATCAGTAAATTCATCCTCAAGTTCTATTTCCTCTAGTATTTCGCTGATTATCTCTTTTGAATCATCTCTACTCAGTCTTTCCAGTCTTATCTCTGCGTAGAGATCTTCTCTGCTCATGTTTTGCTTCAATCTTTTGAAACGATGTTCGTCATCATCACCTTTATTTATTATATCCTCTGGACGGTAGGTACCCAATATCAAGATCCTATCATCCTTGATATTTCTTGAAAGATAATGTAAAAGTGATAATGTTGTATGATCCGCCCACTGAAGATCATCGATGAACAATACAACGGGTTTTTCGTTCGATAATCTCTTCAATCCGAATAAGACATTATCAAAAAGATTCTCCTGTTTTACTTCAGGATCATCTACCAGATACTCACCTTTAAACTGATCAGTTTCGGTGAACCATGATGCTATAGGAGATACTTTGTCTGCTTTTTCTGTGTTCCCATCCCATGGATCCAGCTTTTTTTCAGCTTCAGAAAGCTTTTCCCTCATATGGTCTATCAAGAATTCATTTTTCTTACCATCGATTACAACAGCTAGAGAGAATCTTTTACCAGATCGTATCAGTATGTTGTAATCACCGTATCCTATCGTGTTTAGTCCAGTACTGTTCTCGGTATCTTTATCCATCTTGGACAATGAATCCTTGGCAAAACTTTCTATAGTCTCTAGCATCGGGGCGAAGAGATCGGCATCCAGATCAGATTTTTCACGTTCTGATTTAGAGATCAATATACCGGAATCATCGATAAGGTATGTTGAGATCACCTTTGGTGGTGGCTCTTCCTTTATAAGATGTTGCATATCGCCTTTTCTTAAAGCATCCTTTAATGCTAACAATGGTTCCACAGTATCGCTCAAGCAGTTTCCTTTAAGGAATCTGACATCGTCGTTGATAACTCTTTCAAATTCATTCACCAACCTCGTTTTTCCTACCCCAGCCTCCCCTGAGATAAAAACAGTCGAAACATCTTCTAGATGGTCAAAATAATCTATCAGCTGGTCCATCTTCTCCTGTCTTCCAACGAGTTCAGGTTCTGTACTAAGAACAGGAGTTTTTCTTACCATATTTTCTAACTTATTGGAATCTTATTAAATTTTTTACCTCTTTTTTCATCGATTAATATGTTTCATCGCATCTCTCTAAAGTTCTATTCTCCCCTCGTTTTTCCCATCAATAAGAAGCGGGCCTATGTGGATTCTCTTCTGATCCATTCTTTGAGGAAGGGATCCACGATATCGTCTTTGTACAGAATTCCTTTACGTTCAAGACTCTTTAGAGATCTCTGGACGTGAGAGTTGCTTTTGAGCTCGTATTCTTTTATCGTTGTTTGAGAGTATGGGTTTTCATCATTAGCTACTGCTTCCAAGGTCCTCCTTTGTACTGCACTTGTGATGTTGTTCCAGACTTCCTCTATGTAGATATCGTTCTCTATCATTATGTCCAACAGTTCGTTCATGGATTCGAAGGTTTGTCCGGACCTTTTCTTGTTCCAAAGTTCGAAACAGAGTTCTTTTGTCCTCATGGGATGACCATTCGTGAAATCCAGTATTTCGTCGATCAGTGATGCTTTGACATCTATATCCGTGCTCTCGAATCCTCGAATGATGTAGTCCTTGAAACTCTTTTCTGGTATGCGTTCTAGTTCCATGATCTTAGTCGATTTGAAGAAAGGCTTGTCACCGCTCTCGAACATCTCTTTGAGCATGTGTACCTGAGACCCGCTGAATATGTACGTGACTCTATCCTGCTCCTGTATGATGGATCTGAACAATCTCTGCAGTCTGTCACCATCGAGAGTTCTTATCCTCTGGAACTCGTCCATTGCTATGATCATGTCTGTGTTTTTCTTTTCCGCTACCTTCTGGGGGAACTGTAATGCTTTTTCCAGGTCCTGCTGCTCATCTACCATCTTCACAGAGATCGATACACCGCCGTCTTCTGTCGGTGTGAAAGTCGGTCTGAGAGAAAGTAATGTGTCTTTTACGAAGGAGAATCCTTTTTCTACAGATGAATACGTGTTTTTAGTCGTTTGGCTGATCATGCTGTCTGCAAGATCGCTGATGCTGTTGACCTTGTTCAGATCGAGGTAGACCGTTTTGGCGTTACCCATCCTTCTGAAGGTCTCCATGATGAGGCTGGATTTACCGTAACGTCTTGGGGAATAGATGGTTATGTTCTGTCCTGCTTGGGTTGATCGTATTATGGTCTCTATCTCTTCCTCCCTATCGATGAAGTTCTCCCCTTTTGCTATAAGACGGTATTCGAACGGGTTATTCATATCTGTCATACTCCTATGTGTTATACATAAATGTATTATACAAAAATGTATAAGTAGTTTGTGGAGTTGATTAGTGTTATAGTTAATAGATTAGAAGAGAAAGATGATATGTCGGGAAAATTAGGGATAAAATTCAGATTAATTTTTTAACACTGGTTTAATTCTTTTTTATGTGAACCAATAATTTGAGATAAGAAATCGTAGATCTCTTCTTAATCGATCCTACTCTCTATCTTTTCATCCACCCTCGATCACCTTGTTTTTTCTTTCTTCCCAATGCTCTTCTAGATGATGTTTGATGTCGTGATATTTTCGATCTATCATCACTTCTATATCAGCTCTTTCTTTTGGATCGGTCTGATAAAGGATATTTCTTTTCTGGATCACCCTGAATTGAAAACGGGGATCAGCCGTGTTTAAGGCTGTGACATCTATCTCTCTATCTAGATCGATTTCCTCATGTATCCTTCTGCTCACTTCGAGCAGTTTTTTTAATGAGTATTCCTTAAAATAAACCGCGATATCTATATCACTTTCAGGATGCTGTTTTCCTTCAGCGAGGGAACCGTGAAGATATGCTACGATCACATCATAATCTCTACAGACTTTCTGGACTCCTGGTTTGATGGATCCTACCAGATCTTCCTTTATCATCATTATCATATTTATTCCAAGATTATTAAAAGGTTCGGTATATTTTGATAGGGTAAAGCTTTATTATTATTTCAATACATGATAAGAGTTTTAATATTAAATATTTATATCACTATATGAATTTAGAAATAAAGAAAGTTAAATTGTTTTGAACTGTTATTATAATTCACTCCAGCTCTTTCAAGTTCAGATCAATATGTTGAGCGATGAAGCCGAACTCATGTAACGACTGCTCTACAATCATAGATG
>CAYSTL010000116.1:0-5283 GCA_964433785.1 uncultured Thermoplasmata archaeon | reverse complement strand
CGGTATCTTCATTCCTCTACAACAGATGGAAGGAGCGATGATGTATCTATCATATTTTTCGCCTTTGACATACTTGGTAGACTCTTTCCATTCAGGACTTGGTGGAGAGAACGTACTATCCACTGGTATCGGATTGATAGCCCTAGCGATTTTCAGTGTGACTTTCTTCTTAATAGCTGTCCAGATCCACAAAAGGAATATGGTGAAAGGGATTTGATAAAATAAAAAGAGTTTCAAAATTGCTCAATCCGAATCAATTCGTCGTTCATAACTACTTTAGATTTGCAACTGAGCTATAACTTTCTTTTAGAACATATAGTCAAAGAAACAATTTTTGGATTTTTCATTTATGTCTTTGACTAGTTGTGAATGACATAACGGATTCATTTAGTGTTATGTCTTCCACTATAATTCCATTATCCGGTCGCCTAGCTTTTTAGCAGCCTTTAAAGCTTCTTCATCTTCGGTAATGGCACCCTTTTCGAATGCTATCCCTGATACACCTCTGTTGGCAACGATCATCTCGTGTTTTAGAAAAAATGAATTTATAGCTGTGACAGCACTCTCATGACCATACTTTCTCCCAACTACTATAGTTCCACCTATCTTGTTCCTCAGTTTTCCTTTGATCGACCATGTTCGATCGATAAATGTCTTGAGTTGAGAAGAAACATTGTTGAAATATACGGGACTTCCTAGCACTAAAACATCTGCTTCAAGGAGTTTTGGAATTATCACTTCAGTCATATCATCATCGATCACACAACCTTCTTTCTCCCTACAACTCCAGCAGGAATCACATGGCTTTATATCATAGTCTACAAGCTTTAAAAATTCACCTTCAGTGATCTCTTGAGTTTTCTTCAGAAGATGATCCGTATTACTTTCTTCACGTGGACTTCCAGAGATATATATTTTATTCATCCTATCTATCCTTTGGGAAAGTATGGACAATCTAAACCATGACAATCATCGTTTTTCTTATAAACCTTACATCTTCCTTCTACATCAGATACATGTATTTCATAGCCCATATCTTTGAGGACTTCTTCAGCTATATCGAGAGTAGCATATGTACTTAGAGTACAGCACCTAGGTCCTCCTAATTCTGCTATTCTTCTATAGACTCTGCTATTAGCTTTCAAGGCCTCAGTTCTCTCTTCATCATGAAAAGGCGTCGACCCTGCTGCGATACTGACAGCTAATCCGAGACCTGATCCTGCACCACAAGCCCCGTGAAAACCACAGCTCCCCCCAGGAACCATAAGCCCTCTTTTCAATGCTTCTTGTACCTCTTCATCAGAAAAATCATATCCGTTGTTTTTTAGTGCATTTATCAATATACCTCCGATCAATCCATGGTGCCATGGACCATGTATTGGTATATTTTCAGATGCTGTCCATCGCTCTCGTAACTCTTCTATCACTTTCTCATACATCTTGACAGGATCCTTTTCTTTTCTGTCTGGTACGACCTCAAAGATCACAGGCATGAAATCTTCGTACTCTTCGAGAGGTACGGAGGTAGATATGTCCATGAAATCTTCGTAATCTTTTATTCCTTTACACTCTTCGAACTTTTCAGCATCCATGATTTGAACCTCATTAAGTTACAGATAGAAAAAATTTATAAAGGTTTGGTTACAATTTGTAATCTAATTATGGATGAAAAAGACAAGGAAATCATTCGGCTCCTTCGAAAAGATGGGAGGATGTCATATTCGAAGATAGGTGAAGAGATCGATATGAGCCATGTATCGGTCAGAAAAAGATTGAAAAACTTACAGGACGAAATATTAGAGATAAATCCGGCTTTTGATTTTGAGGAACTTGGTTACAGGCTCACATTTATCTTCGTGGAAGCAAAAAACGATAAAGTGAGAGAAGATATCATCGAAGTATACCAAGATTGTCCTAGAACAATTTTTCTGTCAAAGATAACAGGAGAATATAATCTATTAGCTGTGATGTTTGCGGAAAACCAAGATGTTCAAGAAAGCGAACTTGGACAATGTGCGGTAAGAACTCAACCAGGCATCAGAAGATCAGAAGTGGTGGTCGGTGAGTCGCCGATAATCCCTAAAAATATTCAGTACACTCCTCCAGATACCAGTGAGGAAAAGGCTCCCTGTGGGCCTGACTGTTCAGAATGCGAAAGATACAAAGAGGGAAAATGCCTTGGATGTCCTGCAACAGTACATTATCGTGGTTGAGGTACCTATAAGCTATCTTTTCTAAATATTTTCAAAACAACTTTGATTGTTTGAATCCACCCTGGTCAACTTCTTCATCTAGACCGACTAAACCATCGTATTTCTGTCTTTCTAAAACTTCAGGTGTATCGGAATCTACATCTTCCTTACCTATCAGACGTTTTACTGGATAAGCTGTTAAATCATCTCCCTCGTAAGTTTTGAGCATCGATTCGATCTGATCTTTCTCCATATCAGAACGGATCCACTTTCTTTCATCCTTCCTAGGTAGGATAACGGGCATCCTTTTCTTTTTGTTGTTCACCTTTTCAATAAACGGGTTCGCATCGATACTTATCATAGAGAAGGTCCTAATTTTTTCTTTACTTCTATCATCACTCCATTCATCCCAGATCCCTGCACAAGCGAATGAATCATTGGCCTTTTTGTGGATATAGTAAGGATAAGTTTCTCCGTTCGCTTCTCTCCATTCAAAGTAGCCATCCATCACTATCAGGCACCTTCTTTCTCTGATAGGAAATTTAAAAGATGGTTTATCAAATATGGTATCTGCCCTGGCATTCACTGTCTTATCTCTTATATCTTCGACCCGTTCTCTATCCTTCACCCAGTGAGGCACAAGACCCCAATCAAAATATGAAAATCTATGCGGTTCCTCACTAGTAATAATTGGCATAGATCTGTTCTCAAAGGCGGAGACATGATAGACCTTTTCGAAATCCTGATCAAATCTAGCATCAAACCTTTTTTCTAGATGATCTTTGCTCTTATTGAGTGAATAATCAGTACCCATATCAAACCGCTTCGATTGCTTAAATTAGTATCAATAATTAATAAAGATTCTTCTTCAAAGAGATATCTAATTATGATAAAAAGGTTATATCAAAAAGGACATTGTTAGTTAACCGGTGATCTATATATCATCCTACAGACTTGGTGAAGAAAACGATAACATATCATACACTAGATACACTACACCTTCTGCATACAGAGAATCTGGTGCATTTCTTCCTAAAAAACTAGTTCAGAAGAATATTTACAGATATAGACTCTCACCTTACATGGGTTGTCCAAAAAGGTGCAGCTACTGTTTTGAACTTCATAACGATTATATCAATCCAAACGAGGTTAAGATCAAAACCAACACTGTAGAGACCGTGGAAAAGAAGATATCAAACCAGCAAGATCGAGACGTTATCCTTCTAGATGGTTATGACTGTGAACGTGCTGAGATCAAAGAAGAACTCATAAGAGATTCTCTTAAAATCATACTAGAAAAACGGATGCCGCTTCTTATCCAAACGAAATCAGACTTAGTTTTAAGAGACCTAGATATACTAAAACAACTGGATGAAAAGACCGATTTTCTTCATGTTGCTTTTTCGATATCAGACCTTGATCCTTCTCACCACCGGAAATTTGAAAAATATACGTGTTCCCCAAAGGACAGGTTGAGAGCTATGAAAAAAATATCTGATTTAGGTATCTCTACAGGGCTCTTCCTGATGCCGATTTTACCTTATATATCGGACAGGTACGAGATACTTGAAGAGCTTTTCGAGAAGGCTAGTGAAAACAGATGCCAGTATGTTATCCACAATACTCTGAGAGTGGCTGGAAGCGGTCCCCAAAGGAAGAAATGGTTCAGTGCACTAGAAGAGCATTTTCCTTCCCTAGTAGAAAAATATGAACAATTCTATCCCTACAGAGAAAATGCCTACAAGTTTGGACATGTTCCTTGGGAGAAATCTTACCAGAAGGGTCTCTCTCAGAAGATCGCTAACCTGTGTGATAAATATGGCATGGATGATGATATACCGAAACCTGAGATAGATAAAAAAACACCCGATACCAGTGAGCAAAGATCTTTAGACTCTTTCGGTTAGTCCATCGAAAATATACCTTCCTTCAACATCAGCAACCTTAACCAGTGCTTTAGTTCGTTCAACATCTTTGGATATACTTTTTGATATATTCAATGCTCGATATAATATCTTCTCAACTCTTTCTTTTTCACCTTTTTTCATCAAAGTTTTAGCGATCTCAGAGAGAGCTTCTACTTTCTTGTAACTCAATGGAAGAGATATCCTTTCTGCTATCTTCACGGAATCATCGATTATCTTGTCTACATCTTCTCCATCATCGTTCTCGATCATAGTTCTAGCGAGCTCATTATAAGCAACGACTTTAGCATATCCTGTCTGTATCGTCCTTGCGATGGATAATGATTTATCTAGAATTAACTTTGCTCTTTCAGTATCAAGATTATCTACAGAAGCGTGAACTATTGTATCTAAAGCATTTTTCTTCTGTTCTCCAAAGGATATCCTTCTAGCGATCTCGAGTGCTCTTATTTCTTCCTCGTTCTTAGCCATAGCTCCAGCGATCTCTGCCTGTGCTCTTGCTCTTCTTTCCAATGAAAAGACTATCCGTTCAGCTAAACCTAGAGCTCGTTTTATCAGTTCATCAGCCTTCTCATGTTCCCCGTGTTCAGCGTTATATTCAGCTATTCGAGCTAGAGCAGTGGATCTACCGTAATTATTAGATATGTTCTCAGCTAATCCCAAAGCATCATCCTCATTACCAACCTTTATCATAACACCGACTATATCTGCAAGCGCTTCTGCTTTCTGATCGACAGAGAAGGAAACATGTTCAACTCGTTCTACAGCATCATCGATTAGACTAGAAGCTTTATCCTCATTTCCCAATCTTACAAATATTTCACTGATCTTACATAATACTATAGCTCTTGACGCTCCAGAAGTGATCTTCTCAGTACAATTTAAGGCTCTGTTAAGTAATATTCTAGTCTTTTCCTTTCGACCAGCATCAAGATATATCTCGGAGATATCACAGACTACTTCCCCTTTTTTCTTATTGTTGGAGATATCTCTACAGGTAGACAGTGCAAGATCTATAGCCTCGTTTTTCTCCTCACTTTTCATATATCAGCAGTTTCTCCCTATGATCAAGATGATATTCATATTATGTTTATTTTAAATTTCTCTTTAATAGTAAAAACCTATAACTATCGAAACATTGTAGATTAAAAATAGGTGATAATATC
>CAYSTL010000115.1:0-5480 GCA_964433785.1 uncultured Thermoplasmata archaeon | reverse complement strand
GAATAATAACAAGCTTTTATCGAATTTTATGAGTGACTATTTCTCAGACGGGCTCCTAACAGGAATTGAATTTTTCTTCAGAATTTGGGGGAATTGTAAGTCAACTACCTCTCCTTAAAAGAAGAGACTTGTATACGGCAGGACCAGACCGCATTTACAATTTATAGTCAAGGACACAACTTTTTTTGATTTTTTTGTGTCCTTGACTAGCAGTGGATGACACAACGCAATTACAAATTAGTTGCGTCTTCCACTATAATTGTCAGTCCCCTTCGGAAGACTAACATAGACACGAGGTAGAATGCCTCCGTCTGTTTCGGAAATCTTTTTAGATTTCCAAATATCGAATGAATACTCTGTATTCATGTAGATCATGAGGCACACTTTCCGAATGAAAAAAGGAATTATATTCCTTTGACTTCGAGGAATTCTATTAAATTCCTCTGTATTGCTGGAATATATTCCAGCTATCTTTTGAAATCTGAGAGATTTCAAAAAATACCACAGGAAAACTAGATTTTCCTGTTAGGTTTCTGAGGAAGCATAGCTTCCTCGTCATTAGAGGAATTTCTAATTCCTCATAATTTAGGCAGTGGAGTACGTCAACTGTTCTACCATTAGGGTTAGGACCTCTTTCTTCAGGGAGAGTATACAGTCTTGATAATAGGATATATAAAATGTCTATATTTTTAGTAAGTTTTTGAAGCTACAACCGATTCCAATTGACAAAGCATTTGGACGTCAGGTCAGTAGGTATTGAATCCTCCTGCTAGTCTCAGGAACTGAGTCCTATCGAATTGGACTCAAAATTGGTGGTATTTGAGAATAGACCACTGTAACCCTATTGGGGTTTGGACTCAAGTTTGTGGACGCTCTAATGGGGAGCCCAGTAACGAGCGTGTCAAGTCCACCGACGCAAGTCTTCCGAGTCAGCCAATAACCTGCAAATAGCTGATTCCGTTACTGCCCTAACTCGGATTGAAAGGGTGTGAATGAAGTTGGAAGCTCCTTCCTTCAGGGAGGAGAGGAGGTCACGAGTATGCGAGGGAAGGGATTTGAACCCTCGGACCTCTACAGGACAGCGCCCTCAACGCTGCGCCGTTGGCCATGCTTGGCTACCCTCGCTTTAAGAAAAAATAACTATGTTAGGAAACCGAATACAATTCCATATATTTTATATCTACGGATATTCTTTTTTTAAGGGTTGACCTGAAAATTAGGTAGAAAAGTTAAATTGGTTTATTTTTCTATATCTCTTCTGCCATATCAATTACGTGATCAAGTTTTTCCTGTAATATCTCTAGACCTTTTTTCAATGTGTCTTCAGTAGTCAATGATCCATCTGTCTCATAAGTAAGTATTATCTCGTCTTCTCGTCCACCTACATCTATAGCATTGAATTCACAAGTCTCTACGCAGGCATTACACATCTTACATTCTTCTACATCTGTAACATTTATCTTGCCATCTTTGACTTCTAAGATATCCACTGGACATGATTCGATACAATCCTCGCACATGTCACATTTCTCATGTTCGATATTGATCTCTGGATAATACTTGTAACCCACTCCACTCGTAGGCTGCCACTTGGCATGCTCTTTTGCAGTACCTAGTTCAGCGGTAGCATAAATCAATAAAGCCTGGTCTTCACTAAGTTTAACGATCGGAATAAGATCATCTACAACTCTTAGATCGGATTCACCAACAGGAACGAGATCTCCTGAGTAAACTGTACAAGGTCCTTTCTTATTTAAGCTGTAGATCACAGTACAGTTGGGACATCCTTCACCGTCACATTCATCACATTCCTCTCTGAAATTGAATAATTCCAAATCAGTCGGTATCGGTATCATCCCTAATCTATGTGCTAATATTTCATCAAACAAAGGAGTTTGACTCTCGAATTCCTTATCACTATCTTCCGCACCTATAGTACCTAGATGGAACTCTACATCTTCTATTGCTAATTTTGGTACATCAGCTATCAATACTCTTCTAAGTGCATTTGCTAATGGTGGATTCGTATTTGATAGAAGTAGTTCAGCTTTTCTATCTTCAAGTTCTCTAATTTCGATATCCATAATCTCTCCTATTCCTATTAAGATATTTTATACTCTTCTTCCTCTTCTTCCACCTTTTGGCTTTGTAGTGTCGTGTGGAATCGGAGTGACATCTTCGATATTTCCTATCCTTACACCAGATCTAGCAAACGCTCTAATAGCTGCTTGTGATCCTGGTCCAGGTGAACGTGATTTACTACCGCCAGGAGCTCTTACTTTAACGTGAAGCTTTGTAACTCCTTTTTCTTTGGCATCTTCAACAGCTTTCTTCGCTGCTTCCATCGCTGCATATGGAGATGATTGATCTTTATCCTGTCTCACAACCATACCTCCAGTACACTTACTGATCGTTTCAGCTCCAGTTATATCCGTTATAGTAATTATCACATTATTATAAGATGCGTAAACGTTAGCTACGCCCCATTTACCCATATTTAACGCCTCCTATTATTGTATTTTTGCTTTTCTTGTTCCTTCTGCATTTGATCCTTGATACGGGTTGGACTAGTTTCATCCTCTGGTCTTTCAGGATGTAATTCATCGTTTAAAGGTGAACCCTCATAATATCCTACTGTTGATTCCTCTTCTCTACCAACTGTGTAGCTGGGTACTGTAACACGTTTTCCGTTTACCTGTATATGTCCGTGAGCTATGAACTGTCTAGCCTGTTTCGGAGAATGTGCAAGCCCTTTATGATAGACGACGGTCTGCAACCTTCTATTTAATAAATTATCGACACCCATATCTAACAAATCGTTCAAAGAAGGATTTTGACTCTTAATATATCCGTTTTGTACAGCCATATCTATAAGACTGTCCATTTCCTGTCTAGCCTGCTTTTCTCCATATCTCAAACGGGCCTGTAAGTTCCTAGCCTGTCCTCTTATCTTCTTAAGTTTTGATCTAGCTTTCCAGAATTCTTTCTTATTTTTTAATCCATAATGTCTCAGGTAATCGTTCTCTGTTTGGATACGTTCCTGCTGCCACGGATGTGGGGGGTTTTCGTACTGTTTTCTATTAAATTTTGGATCACCCATCTATATCACTCACCCGCACCGGCTTTTGCAACTTCTTTCTTTACACCAAGTTCCATTCCGGTCCTTCCGTTTGACTTGGTTCTCTGGCCTCTAACTTTAAGACCTCTTTCATGACGTATTCCTTTATAACAACTGATCTTCTTCATCCTGTTGATATCTTCTCGATGAACCATATCTAAATCGGTACCAAAGAAATGATTATTTTCTCCTGTTAAAGGATCTCTTTTTCTATTAACCATCCAATTAGGTACATTCTCAGAGAAATCTTCTAAAACATTTCTGAGATCATCTATTTCTTCATCTTCTAATGTACCAATCCTTCTAGTCAAATCAATATCAGTAGATTTAACAATAGTCTCTGCAACCCTTGTTCCCACTCCTTTAATATCTCTAAGGGCGAACAGGACCGTTTTTTCGCCATCTAGGTCAGTATCCATCAGACGTACGATATACTTGAAATCATCTTCATGTTCTTCTTCAGCCAAGGTATTTCCTCCATTAAGATTAAATGGTAGTTATTATTGTAACGATTTGGTCATAAAACCAAGTAATATAAAAGGGTTATCCTTTGGGTACCTATTGTTTACCAAAATTTTTATATATAGAAGGGTTTGTGTGAAGCCTACCTGTAGGAGAAGCACATATATATTTATCTTACCAGAGATGAGAAGTGTGTTTCGAATACATATAATACTACAGGAGGTATGTAATTGGCAGATCGCGAGACAATTGATGTAGTTAAAAAAGCTCTTGAAAGTGCTCCTGAGAGAAACTTTGAGGAGAGTATCGAACTTGCCATAAACCTGAGGGAAATAGATCTATCTCAACCAGAAAACAGAATAGATGAAGAGATCGTATTACCCAACGGTAGAGGCAGAGAGATCAAAGTAGGAGTTTTCGGGAGTGGTGAATTAGCATTGAGAGCTAGAGATGTCGCAGATATAGTCGTTGAACCGGAAGAACTAGAAGATATTTCTGATGATAGCAACAAAGCAAGAGAACTTGCTGAAGAGTATAACTTTTTCTTGGCTGAACCACCTCTCATGCCAGTTATCGGTAGAGAACTTGGTGCAATACTTGGTCCAAAAGGTAAGATGCCAAATCCGATAACACCTGAGATGGATATCGAAGAGGAAGTAAGATCCTTGAAAGGAACTGTTCATGTCAGGTCAAAAGACAGGAGAACATTCCATGCACCAGTAGGCACTGAAGGTATGGATCCAGAAGATATAGCCGGAAACATCGATACAGTAGTCAGAAGGATTATCCAGAATCTAGAGAGAAGACGAATGAATATAGCTAGCATTTATGTTAAAACGACCATGGGTCCAGCTGTGAGGTTGATGTGAGGGATAACATGACAGAGATATCAGCTTGGAAAAAAGAGGAAGTCGAGAAACTAAAGAACTTACTGGAAACCAGTCCCGTACTAGGCATCGTTGATATAGAAGGCATTCCAGCTTTCCAGATGCAACAAATGAGGGCTAAGTTAAGAGGTACAGCAAATTTAGTGGTTTCAAGAAATACCTTGATAAATAAAGCTATAAATCAATCCGATCGAGAAGGTATCGAAGAGTTAGAAGAATACATATCAGGACAGACAGCCTTAGTATCAACTGATCTAAATCCATTCAAATTATTCAATAGAATGGAGAAGACAAAAACAAAAGCTCCAGCAAGTGGAGGTGAAACGGCTCCTGAAGATATAACAGTTGAAGAGGGAGATACACCTTTCAAACCTGGACCGATAGTTGGAGATCTTCAGAAAGTTGGAATCCCCGCATCTATACAGGGAGGAAAGGTTGTTATCAATCAAGATAAAGTAGTAGCTGAAGAAGGAGAGATAATCTCTAAAGATCTAGCTACTATGCTAGGTAGGTTGAATATTCATCCTATCACAGTGGGTCTTGATCTTAAAATTGTATTCGAAGATGGTACTACATTCGATAGGGATACATTAGATGTTGATCCTCAAGACTTTATTGATGATATTACAACCGGAGCATCATCCGCTTATTCATTATCAGTAAACATCGGATATCCAACAGAAGAGAATATCAGACAGATCATTTCAAAGGTTCATAATGATGCATTGAGTCTAGCAGTCAATACTAACATAATAACAGACGAAACAGTTAAAATAAAACTATCCGAGGCACAAAAGAGTATGTTGAGCCTCGCAGCAAAATTAGATCCTAGTTCACTTGATGATGACTTATTAGAAGAATTAGGTATTGAAATTGAAGAAGAATCTGAAGAATCATCTGAAGAGGATGAAGAAACTGAAGATGACGATTCAGAAGATGAATGATTTAAATAAAATTTAATGGAGGAATAAAATATGGAATACGTATACAGCGCAATGGTCCTTCACTCTGCA
>CAYSTL010000114.1:3020-5534 GCA_964433785.1 uncultured Thermoplasmata archaeon | reverse complement strand
TGAATCTCCCAACTGTTCTTCGATCCTAAGTAATCTGTTGTACTTGGACGTTCTCTCGGACCTAGCAGGAGCACCCGTTTTGATCTGACCTGAGGAAAGGGCTACAGAGAGATCAGAGATGAAAGTATCAGATGTTTCTCCCGATCTATGTGAAACCATTACGCCATAGCCATTTCTTGTTGCCAGTGATGCCGCATCCATCGCTTCAGTCAATGTTCCTATCTGATTTACTTTGAGAAGTACACAATTACAGGCGTTCTCATCGATACCTCTTCGGATTATCTCCGGATTGCTAACGAAAAGATCGTCACCTACTATCTGTACTTTATCTCCCAATCTTTTTGTAATATCTGCATATCCTTCCCAATCTTCTTCATCCAATGGATCTTCCATGGATATTATCGGATATTCTTCCAACAATTCCTCATAAAAATCGATCATGTATTCCGTGTCCACTGTTTCACCATGGAATCGATACCCTTTTGGAGTATGGAATTCAGAAGCTGCAGCATCTATAGCTAGATGTATCTCATCAGTGTAACCTGCTTCTTCAATCGCATCGGTCATAAGTTCGAAGGGTTCAGATGGATCTTTCAGAGGTGGCGCGTATCCACCTTCATCTCCTACATTTACAGCAGATGGACCGTACTTCTCTATTATTTCATCTTCAAGTGCATGATATACTTCTGCACCCATCCTTAGAGCTTCCTTGAAAGTATCAGCATCGGTAGGAGCTATCATGTATTCCTGAATATCTAACTGATTTCCAGCATGTTCCCCACCATTTAAAACATTCATGAAGGGTACTGGCAGCATGTTGTCATTAACTCTACCCAAGTATCTGTATAAAGGTAAACCGAATGAATCTGCTGCTGCTCGAGCGTTAGCTAAAGAAACAGCGAGTATAGCGTTAGCCCCCAATGAACTCTTATCATCAGTACCATCTAATTCCATCATCCTGTTATCGATGGTCACCTGTTCTTCCACATCCATACCCATAAGTTCAGGATAGATCACGTCGTTGATATTCTCTACAGCTTTCTGGACACCTCTCCCTAAATATCTATCCTCTTTATCTCTGAGTTCTAAGGCTTCTCGGGCTCCAGTGGAAGCTCCTGAAGGAACAGCAGCTGTTCCAAAACCATAAGGTGTGGCGACTTCTGCTTCAACTGTTGGATTTCCTCTTGAATCTAATATTTCCCTAGCATTTATCGATATTATTTCAACCATTATAACATCTCCTTGTTCAATCTAAAATAGGTAAGATAATAGATATATAAGGAAGTAACGGACTATAGTTGTTTAGAATATGTATCTTTTACATCTCCATCATATACAACAGTGATCTTCAATTTTCCACTTTCATGATCTTGTATCTCGAAGTTGCCCCGATATGTCTCTCTACCGTCAACTGTAACAGATTCACTACCCTCGGTTATTAAGCGATTACCATCTGTTAAGGTCCATTCGATCTTTGTTTCTGCGTCCGGTTTACCGAGATTAGTGACATATGGGTTAATTTTCATAGTTGAATTATCTTTCTTGAAGTAGACATCCTCTATGACCAAATTTGGTTTATCATCGGGGCCCATTTCATATATGGCAAAGACCAACACTCCAGTGGATATGATGAGTAAGACGATGATTACTAAAAGAGCACCCTCGGTAGCAGATAGTCCTTTTTCATCAGTTCTCATGTTTATCCCTCCTTAAACTGTATATGAACACAGAGATCAGAAGTACAATTATCACTAACGGTGCAGATATCATCGGAGTTCCTGCACCTTCTCCCTCTCTGTACTTCTCTGGATCGGTGTACTCTTCCACATCATCTTTAGTCACGGTTATATCTTGTCTTCCTTCATAACTGAACAATTCATCTTCATATACCCTGTATGCTATCGTGTAATTTCCAGGTTCCAATTTCATGTCAAATTTAGTCCTATCTTCGCCATCTTTTGAGATAGTTTCGACACTTTTACTATCCTTTATGATGTAAATGTCGTCTGAACTTTGGTCTCTGTCCATTATTATCCATTCTAAGTTCAGATCTTCGCTCTTCTTTTTACCTTTATTCTTCAAGGTCAGATGACAGGTGATGTTCGCCGTTTTGTTATCACTGTTTTCTTCGAATTCGAACAGAGCCTTTTCAGCCCTTATCTTCGGACCTTCTTTCATATCCTGCCATTTGAGATAACTGAAGATCCCTACAGACGCTACTATGATCACTAAAGCTATCGTGACTACGATAAAAGATAAAAATAAAGTCTCAGTACTCTTCTTATTGCCTTTTTTCCAGTACCTTTTTTCATCAGTATTATCTTCTTCTTCGACCATCCAAGAACTAATTATTTGTTTTGTATAAAAAATCTTTGTTAGAATAATTTACACTTCAATAATCGTTAAGTAATGGTTCAACTGCTATTGTTACAGAATGGTACCTACAGATACTGATGAATTCTCCTGGTCGCTTGAAAAGATGGCTCGATATCCATTTTTGGAAGATTCTAAAAA
>CAYSTL010000114.1:0-2920 GCA_964433785.1 uncultured Thermoplasmata archaeon | reverse complement strand
GAAGCAAACAGGATGCATCAGGAGCTGAGCAAGGAGACTGGTTCAGATTTTATAAGATTGTCTAATGAATTGGATATCATCGATGTGGAAGAACTCGATAGAAGCGATTACGATTTCAAGGTACACTTTACAGATTATCTGGAAAATACCGTGAATCTGAAAGCGAAGGAATGGAAATTGATCAACCAGGATGTCAGAGATGGTTTTGTTTATCTTAAAAAAAAGAAATACATAAGGATCTTAAAAGAATGTATATCTGAAAAAATTTCAAAAGGGTTACCCAAACCGATCAATGATAGTTTGGTCAATAGATTCGAATCTGAGATTAATGAGATAAAGCATCTTTTGGAAGAAACAAAGTCTGAGATCGAAGAAGTCGATATGGGTAGGGTAGAATTCGATCTGTTTCCGCCATGTATCAAGAGACTCATCTCTTTACAGAACGAAGGAGAGAACCTTTCTCATGAGGCTAGATTTGCTATGACTGCTTTTTTACACAAATCCGGCCTTTCCGAAAAAGAGATAATTTCTGTATTCAGTAAAGCACCGGATTTCAAAGAAGACCTTGCAAAATATCAGATCGAACATATCATAGGAGACTTATCGGGAACTGAATACATGGTCCCGAATTGTGATACCATGAAAACGAACGGTATCTGTTATGATCCAGATAGCCTTTGTGAGCAGGAATGGATGTCAAATCCACTGATATATTACTCTTTCAAAAAAAGAAAGTCTAAAGAGGGATCTAAAGAAGAGGAAGATTGATCAGCTCAGTTCTTTCCAGGTCTGTACACCTCGTTGGATCGCTGTCAAGTGTCCAGTGACTGCGAACCATATCATCAATATCTCGAATATTTTGAGTTCGTATCCTGAGATTGTGAAACTTGTCATTCCAAAAAATGATAATATCAGGAAGATCAGAGTTGTTAAGATCAGAAGTGCTAATCTATCCGCTCTGCCGGCTATACCACCATAATTTCTTGATACTCCGACTGCATGAGCCTGTGTTCCCATATAGCTGGTCATTAGTACACCCAATATGGCAAAGAAGCCTATCCAAAGTCTGCATAAAGAGCCAAGTATGATGCCACTTATTATGAATATATCAGCATATCTATCCAAGGTATGATCTAAAAAATCTCCTCTTATCGAGGCTTTGTCGGTGATCTTAGCGATCTTACCATCCAATGCGTCAAATAATGAATTAAGAACTAGGAAAATACCTCCTAAAAGGACCATGTAGGTGGTAGATAAAAAGTAAGAAGCACCAGAAAGCACTGCGAAGATAAAGGCCAGCCAGGATACTATATCTGGATCAATACCGCTCATCTTCTTAGCCATAGGTGTTAGTACTTTATCAGCGGTGCCTCTGTATTCGTTCAATACCATATCTATAGTAAATGTATGGGGATTATAAAATCTATTGCTTTAATAAATACTCTTCAGTCCAGTCGATCCTTCCGTGAGTGTATTTCTCTGTTTTTCCATCCAAGATCTCGATGATCTTTTCCTTCACTTCTTCAGGAGTCAAGTCAGTGGTATCAATCTCATAAACTTCTTCATTTTTATCTAAAGCCTCGATAAGTACAACGTCCATAGCTTCAGCTTCTACGTTTTCTTTCAACTTATGATCTGGCCAATCCTTTGAAGAAGCTCGTTCTTCAAGTTCGTCTGGAGCGCATCTCAGTACTATCACCGGTTCGACACCTAGATGATGTGAGAGATGGCCTTCAACTATATCATGTTCTGATGCTTTTTCTCTGTATAAGTCGATCATCTTCTCGATATCGACATTATAAGAATCCATGTATTCGTCCTTATCCTCTCTTAATCCTTTCTCCTTGATAAATCCATTTAGATCGAGCACAGAATATCCTTCCTTTTCCAATTCTTCTGTAGCGGAAGTCTTTCCCACACCAGGAGTACCAGTTATCGATGCTTTCATCAGCTTTTGTATCTATTTCATGTATTAGTAATTTGGTCCTACATTCACTTTTATCCGACCCCCTCTTTAGCACAATTTTAAATATTCATCTACCAATCTACGGTGTACGGATGATGAACAATATAGATACTGAAAAATTGGATGAGATGATCTATACTGTGACTGACCTGAATGTATATGTCAGATCTTTATTGAGTAAAGAGAGTAAGATCCAGAATATATGGGTAAAAGGTGAGATATCCAATTTCACTCATCACAACGGCATGCACATGTATTTTGTTCTCAAGGACGAGAACTCCGAGATCAACTGCGCCATGTTCAGATCACACAATAAAGATATAGATTTTGAACCCGAAGAGGGCCTAGAAGTTCTTTGTAGAGGGGACGTAGGTTTATATCTACCGAGAGGGCAGTATCAGTTGGTTGTAAAAGAGATGATCCCTGGTGGTAAAGGTAAATTATATCTAGCATACGAACAGCTGAAGAAAAAACTGAAGGAGGAAGGTTTATTCGAAGAGAAACACAAAAAACCCATTCCATATCTACCCAGGAAAGTCGGTATTGTTACTTCAGCTGAAGGTGCAGCTCTTAGAGATATGGTAAGGAGCTTGAGAGACAGGTTTGAAAACATAGATATCATGATAGCGCCTGCAAAAGTTCAAGGAGAAGGATCAGCTGAAGAGATCGTTGGATCCATCAAAAAATTAGATTCGATGGATGTCGATACTATCATCGTCGGCAGAGGTGGTGGATCGATTGAAGATCTATGGAGTTTCAATGAAGAGATAGTGGCTAGGGCTATCTTTGAGGCTAAAACACCGATCGTTTCTGCAGTCGGTCACGAGACTGATTTTCTGATATCTGATTTCGTAGCAGATGCTAGAGCTAAAACACCTACTGCTGCAGCTGAACTCGTTGTACCAGAAAAGAAAGAACTGCTTATCAAACTTCGAGAATATAAAAGACGTTCAG
>CAYSTL010000113.1:0-5669 GCA_964433785.1 uncultured Thermoplasmata archaeon | reverse complement strand
ACCACTCAGAGTTGTTGGGGAAAACCTAGACAGTAGTATGATGGTCAGTATGATATCTGAGATACAGCTAGTAGGACTATAAAGGTTTATAACCATGAATAGAAAAATATCTGTACTGGCAATCCTCTTACTAATCCTTTTTTCTTTTTATCTACCTGGGTGTCTTGAGGATGATGGAGATACAGAGTATTCCTTAAGGGTAGACGGAGGAATAGTTTTAGACGAAAGCGATACTAATATTTTTATCAGATCATATTCTCCGAAAACCGAAATAGATATCAAAGGTTTCCAAGGAGATATTAAAGTAAAAAATTGTAATCAAGACTCAGAAGTAAAAGGGATAGGGGATTCTTACGAGATAAGATCAACAAACATCACCATAGATATAAACAAAAAAGAAAAGCACAGTATAAGTATAAAAACTCCAGAACAAAATGATTTCGATTTTGCAGTCATAGGAGACACGCAAGGGATGAACCATATCTTCAAAGACGCTGTCAAACAGATGGAGGATATTGAGTTCCTTATACACTTAGGTGATCTGACGGTATCAGGTAAAAGTTCAGGTTATAACAGCGTGGAAAAGGTGATGAATTCAACTAGTTTTCCTGTATACACAACCATAGGAAATCATGATGTAAGGTTTGGAGGGACTGAAAGATACAAAAATAGGTTAGCTCCGCTGCAGTATTCATTTTCATATTCTGATTATAATTTTATATTCTTGAATTCAGCAGATCTTTCGATCACTGAAAGTCAAATAGAATGGATGGAATCTAAATTATCAAGTGATAAAAGGAACGTAATCATCACTCATGCTCCGTACTATGATCCTTTCAGCGGTTCTCATACCATGGATAAAAAGTCCAGTCAGATGATGTCTGATTTTATATCAGACAATAACATCGCTGCATACATGTCTGGACACATACACGCATATTATCAGGATGTTTCAAATGGAACTAAAAGACTGATAACTGGAGGTGGTGGAGGGTCATTAGTAAAGGGTGAGCATCACTACATAGATGCAGAAGCTACACCAGATAATTTAGATTTCTCTAAAGTCAAGATAAAGACCGGTGATCAAAATGTTTACAATATCACTGTCAAGAGAGGAAACAAAAAGGTAAACTACACTTATCAATCCCTTTTGGACCAGATGGAAGTAAAAGGTACTGCTTCTTTCCAGAATCAATTCGGAAACAAAAGAGGTACGGGATATTACGAAGGTGTTAGAATAAGTACTCTGCTTGAAGGGGTTGGAGGCATGTCTGAAAACGATACCTTGATCGTTAAATCCATCGATGGATACGAACAGAAGTTTGGTTATCTTAACGTGTATCCGAATGAAAAATACATGGAATCTCAGGGTGAATTCATAGTAGCCCTTGAATACGATAACAACACGATAGATGATTGGGGGGACGGACCTAGAGCAGTGATGGTACCCAACGATGGTTATTACAGCAACGAAGACTGTGCTAACACCTCATACCCTGATCAAGGCTGGAACGTTTATGAATCCGCTGGAGCCAGATGGGCGAAGTATGTAAAGACTTTAGAGGTGATCGAAGGTGGATGACGAACATTTTCTATCGACAAAGGACCTGGTCACCATTGCTCTTCTATCTGCTTTAGGAGGGGGACTCTCGACCTATATAGGATATCTGGGTAATCTGATCAACAGGATAGTGGGAGTGCCCTTCGGAGCTGGTCAATTCATGGCCGGTCTTCATGTTATATGGATAGTACTAGCAGTAGGTATAACCAAAAAGAAGGGTGTAGGTACTGCGACAGGAGTTATCAAGGGTGCTGTTGAGCTTTTCTTAGGGAGTACTCACGGTGTTGTAATAGTTGTCGTCTCTCTTGTACAGGGTATAATAGTTGACGCAGTACTATTCAATGACAAGACCAAAGAGAATAGAGACCTGATCCCATACATGATAGCTGGTGGGACTGCAGCGTCATCGAACGTATTCGTTTTCCAGGCGTTCTTTTTCTCAGGTGTACCAATCATACTGATCTTATTACTAGGTATGTTAGCCTTTGGTTCTGGCATGATATTCGGGGGATACATCACACTACAGATGATGGATTCTCTAGAACATGGTGGACTTATCCACAGAGCTAAAAAGGAGAGAAAGGAAAGTGAGAAGCCACTTTATGTAAAATATACCAGTGTTGTAATCACAATCATATTCCTGGTAGCGTTCACAATAGGTGGAGTTTATTACTTCAGCAATGTCTACCAAACCCCCGGTTCTGAAAAGGTACATATCGAAGGTAACGTGAACAATGAATACGATTTCGTTTACCAGGACTTCAAGGACCAGGAGAAAACTGTTAGGGCTGAACTGATAGGTTCAGTAACACACGTTCCTCCAAAAAATTACACAGGTGTTCCGCTTAGTGTTGTGATAGATCATGCAGAACCTAATAGTGGAAGTAAAAAAATAGAAGTTGTCGCCACCGACGGCTACTCAGCTGTATTTAATTTCACAAAAATAAGAAATAATGACGATATAATTATCACGTTCAATGATGGTAAATACCGGATCGTCGCTAAAGGAATCGATGGGTCAAAATGGGTAGAGGATGTTTATGAGATCAAGGTCAAAGGATGAATCACCCATCATAGAAGTCGATGATTTAAGCGTCAAATATCCCAGCAGAGAAGAATATTCGATTAGAGATATATCCTTTTCTATACAGAAAGGAGATTTTGTGTGGGTGGCCGGAAACAGTGCCTCTGGTAAATCTACCCTATTGAACTGCTTGAGTGGTTTCATACCTCATATCATCCCAGCAGATATTGATGGTACTATTCTATTTGATGGGGAAGAAAATCTGAATGCTAGAGAACTTGCTAAAAATATAGGTATGGTTCATCAGGACCCAGAATCACAATTCTGTACTGAACAGGTGGAAGATGAGATAGCATTTGGATTAGAAAATTTTAAGGTGCCCAGAAAGAAGATCGATAAGAAGATCACTTCGGTTCTCGATCAACTCAACTGCAGTGAATTGAGAGAACGGAAACTGCATACTCTATCTGGTGGAGAGAAACAGAAGATCGCGATAGCTTCTTTACTGGTCCTAAATCCTGAAGTTCTCATACTGGATGAACCAACAGCAAACCTTGACGGCGTGTCTATGGAAGAAGTTCTAGACGCTGTAAAAGAGATACGTAAAAAAAATCAAGATATGACCTTGATACTTGCTGAACATAGGATTAAGGGTCTTCTATCCCATGTTGATAGCCTGGTACAACTTAACGATGGAAAAATCAAGAAAGATATCGATGATTTTCAATCTATAGAAAAAGAAAAGAAGAGAGAGATCATCGATTACTCTTACCCTGATTATGAAAGAGGAAAAAAACCTAAAAACAGGTCTATTGTTGAGATCGAAGGGTTGAGCTATTCTATCGAGGATGAAAGTATACTGAAAGACATAAATACAGAAATAAAACAGGGAGAAATAATAGCCCTTATGGGTAGAAATGGGTCCGGTAAAACTACTTTAACGAAGCATATTTCGGGCATGATAGAAGTCCAAAAAGGCAGTATAGAGATATTAGGAGAAGTGATGGATGATAAAAATAAGATACCTCCCTATAAACTGGGTAAAAAGATAGGATACGTTTTCCAGAACCCAAATCATCAAATTTTTGAAAACACGATAAAAGATGAGATGATGTTCGGACCCAAAAACTTCGATAAAGGTAAATCCAATGCTGAGAAAAATATAAAAAATATAAGAGAAGAAGAAGGTCTAGAAGAGAAAACACATCCTCACACTCTTAGTTTTGGTCAAAAAAGAAGACTCAACATCTATTCTTCCTCAAATCATAAGCCCGAACTGATAATAATCGACGAACCTTTTTCTGGTCAGGATCACAAGAATGCCCTTCATATGGCTTCCATACTGAACGACCTCTGGAAGGAAGGAAAGACGTTGATCATAGTTACACATGACCTAGATTTTGCTAAAAGGTTCTGTACCAAAGCTTGGGTGATGAAAGATGGTGAGTTAGTTTTCGATGGTGATCCAGAACGATTGAAAAATATACAGGGTGATGTTATTGACACATGATAAAATAAATCCTGTCGTTAAACTATTTGGCCTTATTCTTGGTGCAGCGATGGTTTTTTTGATAGATTCAGTATTCATGCTTCTTTGCTTTGTTCTAATACTCATCTCCTTCAAACTGATCTATGGGATAAAAGGACGCTTTGGAAAAGGTATCGTGGCATTGGTCATAGCTATATTCCTGGCACAGATCATATTCGTACCTCAGGGAAAAGTATTGGCAGATTTATGGCTCTTCGAACTGACTTTAGGAAGTATATTGACAGGTTTCCTGATAGCTGGAAGATTCTTCTCTCTGATAACGATGTCATGGATTTTTGTAGGTACGACAGAACCCAAGAACTTAGCATCTAGTTTGGCAAATATTGGAGTTCCATACAGGTATAGTTTTCTTCTTATATTAGCTATGAGATTTGCACCTATATTTCAATTCGAGCTTTCTAACGTACAGCAGGCCCAGAAGATAAGAGGATTGAAAATAGACAAAGGATTGAGAGGTTTGATAAAATCGATCAGATATACAACGCTTCCCTTATTGTTTTCAGCTATGTCCAAAGTAAACACGTTAGCATCATCGATGGAAGGACGAGGATTCGGGGTCTATAAGAAAAAAACGTTCCTACACCCGATCAGATTCACTTTATGGGACGCTGTATTGTCCGCTCTTCTGTTACTATTCAGCGTCGAGATATACTGGTTAAACCATTACTACGTATCTTTTGTGCCCATTCTTTCATGAGTTCTCCCATCGAACTGTATTTAGAGTAATGTAATAGAGAGAGTGTTACTGGCTCTGTTAAATCTTTTCTGGGCACAGGTGCGTCCGAGAAATATCGATCTATAAAAAAATTGATCTGTTCAAATCGATTTTTAGTGAAAGCTGGTCTTAAGCGTAAAATGGAAGTACATAAATCACCTACATCTCTGAAAGGATCACCATCCTCAGATTCTTCAAAGTCTATACCATACACTTTATCTTTTTTCATTATGAAATTAGCTAATATCGAATCCCCTCTTCTTTTTTTGAATTCGAATTCTTTGTGAAATTTAGAAAGCCATGAGGCTATATTGGAGAGTATTTTTTTCTTCACCCTTCCGTCTTCTGTTTTATCATACAATCCTTTACAGTTATCTCCAGATATGTATCCTAGAATCAATCTGTCATCTTTATATGACTTTATCTTAGGAACAGGTATTCCTTTCTCATCACATCTCTCCAGTATATCACGTTCTATCTCAAGACCTTCTAAAAATTCAGGATCGTACTTCTTCAATACGTAATAATCTCCTTTATACTCTATCTTTTTCACTGTATTTTTTTTGCTTTTGAAATTCTCGATTTCTTCCCATTTACCAGCATCTTCTCTAATTGACCCCATATGATTTAAAATTGATTTAAGGCTTAATATATTTATCTATTTTATGATGTAAAATTTTTATTGAGTATAGATATATTAGATGTTTTACTAAATATTTTGGTCTAAACCATCATTTTTGCAAAAATAATATATAACACCTTTCTTAATGTAAGTATGTACTTACATACATAGTGATAGCATGTCACCGAAAGAAGAAAC
>CAYSTL010000112.1:0-5684 GCA_964433785.1 uncultured Thermoplasmata archaeon | reverse complement strand
ATATAACTATAGAAGATCAAACAGAACCAGTGGCTGATGCTGGGGATGACAAAACTGTTGCAATAGAAGAAGTCTTCATTTTGACCGCCATGGATTCGTATGATAATGTTGGCATAGTCAATTATACTTGGAACACTAAAAGTGATACTTATTACGGTGTCGATATACCTCTTTCATTTTCAGAAGTCGGTGTTTATTCATTTACGTTGAATGTGACAGACGGAGCAGGTAATTACGATACTGATACATTGAATGTAACTGTAGAAGATCGGACTTCCCCTGTAGCAGATGCAGGAGAAAATAGAACGGTAGATGAAGATGAATCGATTCTATTGCAAGGGATGGGATCCACTGATAATGTTGGTATCGTAGAATATACCTGGACTATCAAGGATGAGAAATATAATGGCGAGGAAATTACTAAAGTGTTTAAAGATCCAGGGACTTATAGAGTAATATTGAATGTGACAGATGAATCGGGTAATTTTGATACAGATACGATGAAGATCACAGTTAAAGATACTACAGAACCCATAACATCTATTTCATTCGATGAATTGGTTGAAGAAGATACAGCAGCCACATTTGACGCTTCTAATTCATATGATAACGTTGGTATCATTGGATATGAATGGGTCATAGAAAACAAGACTGTAAATGGAGAAGTCGTTTCTCACACATTCAAAGATCCTGGGGAATATGAATTAAAATTGACTATATCAGATGAAGCTGGAAACCATAACACCACGATATTGAAGGTCACCGTAAAAGATGTGACCAAACCGATCGCTGAAGCAGGGAAGGATATCTCTGTTGGATTGGATGAAGAATTTAGTCTAGATGGAAACAAATCTACTGATAACGTAGGAATAGTACAATACGAGTGGGTTATCAAAGGTGATAGCTATAGTACAGCTTCAGTAAAATATTCATTCGATGAGATAGGAGTTCATGAGGCTAGGCTAATAGTAAAAGATGAAGCTGGAAACAGAGACACAGATATCGTTAATATATCAGTTGAGGACAGAACAAATCCTGAAGCATCTTTTGAGTTTGATGGTGATCTTAGCGTTGGCAGTGAAGTGGATCTTGACGGCTCAGATTCTTCAGATAATGTAGGTATAAAGAGCTATAGATGGAACCTTGGTGATGGCACCACACTAACAGGAAGGAACGTAACTCATACATATGAAACCGCCGGTAATTACACAATATCTCTGACTGTGACCGATGAAAACGGGAATACGGATACTTATCAGGATACAATCAAAGTTGAGAAGTCTGATGAGGACACACCTGGCTTTACCTTATTCATACTGTTGTTGATCTTATCTTTAACAGCCATATCTAGATATAGAAGAAGATAGCACCTAATTTCCATACGGTTCTATTTAAATTCTGTTAAAGAGGGTTATCTCAAGGGAAAATTTAACATCTTTTTGTTCTATAGAATATTACTCAAAAAAAGTTGAAATGATGATGGGTGGAAATATATGAATTATGAAACTGTTTCAGTAGAGATAAAGGATCATATCGGAATAATATCACTTGATAGACCAGATAAATATAATACATTCAGTATGCAGCTCGCTATCGATCTAAAAGATGCTCTTTTAGAGATGGATGATAAAAATGATGTCAGAGTCATAGTTTTGAAAGGAAACGGACCATCTTTCTGTGCAGGTATAGATATCTCAGAATTTGAAGGTAAAAGTGAGAGAGAGTACAAGGAATGGATAGAACTTATGGAGGGACCTTTCAGTACCATTTCAGATATGGGTAAACCGGTTATAGCTTCAGTTCATGGTTATGCGGTGGCTAATGGCATCGGTCTTGTTGCTGCTTGTGATCTTGCAGTAGTATCTGATGATGCGAAGTTAGGTGCAACAGCGGTAAACGTTGGTTTGTTCTGTATGGGTCCCGCTGTACCGATGTACAGATCACTGGGTAGAAAACGAACTCTTGAGCTGGTTTTGACAGGTAAGAAGATAGATGGTGAAATTGCAGTAGAATGGGGGCTGGCTAATAAAGCAGTTGATCCAGAAAGATTGGAAGATGAGACGATGAAATTGGCTGAGGAACTTGCTGGAAAAAGTCCGATCGCTCTTCAGATGGGTAAAGAAGCGTTCTATAATCAGGAGGATATGGAATTCGAGAAGGCGATGGAATATTCAAATGAGATATTTGCTGGACTTTGTACAACAGAGGATGCTTCTGAGGGTGTGGAAGCATTCTTAGAAGATAAGAAGCCGGAATGGAAAGGAAAATAGGAGTATAGACATCTTATAACCATCAATAATTATATATGATATTATTAATAGAGGTATAAGGAAAGTAATAAACTTGATAAAGAAAAGTTTATATTAGATTTCTAAGTCAGTTATAACAAGAACGAACTTAAGAAATATTAAAATTTAAGAGTGGTTAATTATGTCAGGATATTGGAATAAGATATTGGAAGTTGATTTAACATCGAATGAAACCACAATAAGAGAGCCTTCTGAAGAGTTTTATAGAAAATATTTAGGTGGAGCAGGGTTTACTACAAAGATCATCTATGATGAACTCGAACCTGGAACTGATCCTTTAGGACCGGATAATATAATGGTTGTAGCACCAGGTAATTTGCTGGGTTTATTAGTCCCGACAGGTTCTAAGACAACTTTTGGATTCAAAGCGCCTGAAACCGGTGGATACGGTAAATCTGTTGTAGGAGCTAAGATGGGCCGAGAACTCAGAAAAACAGGATATGATGCTTTGATAATAAAAGGAAAGGCTGAAGAACCTAAATTACTTGTCATCCAAGATGAAGAAGTAAAGATAGAAGATGCTGAGGAATTCTGGGGTCTAGACACTAGAGAGAGTGAAGAAAAGATAAAGGAAAAATATGGTAGAGTTCACACCGCTCTGATAGGACCATCTGGAGAAAAACTATCTAAGATATCTATGATAGAATGTGAAGATAGACAAGCAGGCAGAGGTGGCGGCGGAGCCGTTATGGGTTCCAAAAACCTCAAAGGCATCGCTGTAAGAGGTACTAAAGAAGTCCCAGTTCATGATGAAGATAAATTCGATGAACTGATCAAAAAGTGGCGCAGTGTAACAAGGGGAGAAGGAGAAACTGGAGATGAAAGTTTTGATCCTGAAGATGCCATGGAGTACGGGACGGGAGAAGCCGTGAATGCCAAGAACGAAGTGTTCGGATGCTTCCCGACTAGGAACTGGCAGGCGGGTTATTTTAAAAGAGCTTTCGATAATCTAGAAAATACTGATAGAGATCGGTTATCTATAGATCCTAGATATTGGACAGCAGTTTACAGAGATGGAAGAAGACCATGTCCTTACTGTACGAAGCCGTGCAGTCAGTATTTTGTAGCAGAGGATACACCATATGGAGACATAGAAGTCGATGGACCAGAATATGAGACACAGCACTCTTTCGGTGGAGCATGTGAAGTAGATGATATCGAGGCTGTCGCTAAAGCTAATGAGATCTGTGATAAGGTTGGATTGGATACGATTTCGGCGGGTCTTGCGATATCCTGGGCCATGGAAGCCAATGAGAAAGGACTTATAGATACAGATATCGATCTAGAATTTGGAAATGCTGATGCGATGTTAGAAGCTTTGAGAAGACTAGCTTACAAGGAAGGCGAACTTGGTGAACTCTTGGGAGATGGTGTCGCTGAAGCAGCAAGAGAAGTGGGTCATCAATCCGAGAAGTTTGCTATCCATGTGAAAGGGATGCCTCCAGCAGGCTTCGAAGTCAGAGGTCTGAAAGGCATGGCACTGGCATTTGCAGTATCTCCTAAAGGAGCAGATCATCTGACCTCTTGTTTGTACGCTTTAGAGATGGCTGGAAGTTTCTGGGATTTTGAAGATTATGATAGAACCACATTAGAAGGCAAATCGATAGCTTTGAAGGCTATGGAAGACCTGATGATGCTTTATGATATCACAGGAGTTTGTAAGTTCTCTAGAGGATTGATGTTCGATGAGGGTCTTCTTGAACTAACTAACGCAGTAACTGGCTTTGATTTGGACATATCTGACTTGTTGACTACCGGTGAAAGAGTCTACAATCTTTCTAAAGCATTCAATATAAGAGAAGGATTTGGTAGAGAAGACGATACTCTTCCTGATCGAATGTTCGAAGAACCAGTGATCTACGGACCTACTGAAGGAGAGAAGATATCTAGAAGAAGATTTGAGGAAGAACTCGATAAGTACTATAAAGTCAGAGGATGGGATGAAGACGGTGTTCCGATGAAGAGGACTCTGAATGAACTGATGATACCTGAAGTGGCTGAAGAAGTCGGATCTAAAAAAGAGAGTTACTAACTCTCTATTTTTTATTATTTTATTATATTTCTAGAGAGAAGAGGTTAGGATTGTTTTGAGTTCTAAAAGTACTTCTTTTTAATAATTATCTTTCGATCAGGAAACGTTTGATCAATGAATAGTCAAACCACCATTGACTCCGATAACTTCTCCGTTGACATAACTCCCTTCTTCCGAGGCTAAGAAAAGAACTGTATTCGCTATGTCTTCCGGTTTTCCTAGCCTTCCTAGAGGTATCTCTTCAGATCGTTCTCTTTTTTCCTCCTCTGAATATCGATCAGTGATCATATCTGTCTCTATCGTTCCGGGGGCGATGCCGTTCACCGTTATACCCTTAGGTCCTAACTCAAGAGCTAATGCCCTAGTCAGTCCGATGAGAGCAGTCTTGCTCACTACGTAAGCTGTAGCTTGATCTGAAGCTCTGAATGCCCAATGTGAAGACATGTTTATTATCCTGCCTGATTCAGATTCTTTCAGATATGATAAAGCAAATTTGGAAAGCATGAACGGACCTCTTACATTTACTCCCATGGTCTGATCAAATGTATCTACATTAGATTCTTCTAAATTTTTCTTCTTCAAGATCCCAGCATTATTTACCAAAATATCTAATCCATCGAATTTCTTAACAAAGTCAGATATAATGCGTTTACAATCGTTTTTGTCACTGACGTCTCCTTTTAGTAGGATCCCTTTTGAATACTTGTTTACAGAATCTAAAACCTCTTCAGCTTTTTTATCGCTAGAATGATAATTGATACCTATTTCAGCACCTTCTTCAGCAAATTTTTTAGCTATTGCCTCCCCTATCCCTCTAGAAGCACCAGTTATCAGAGCTTTCTTTCCTTTTAACCTTTTCATCATCTATTTTAATAATTGTTTATTTTACTAGTTATTTTTGGGATAGTAGAAATCTTTTAGGTAGCAAATTTTTAAAAAATGTATCTTTTTCATCATTTATCTTTTAAGAAGTTAGAAAAAGATGTTAAAGAACCATAGATTCCGTTTACTTTGTTTTTTTCCATTCAACTTCAGAAAAGTAAAGTATGCGAGGGAAGGGATTTGAACCCTTGGACCCCTACAGGACAAGGCCCTGAACCTTGCGCCGTTGGCCATGCTTGGCTACCCTCGCGCTTCGAACGGATGTGAGAAAGCGAGGAGTGAGGAGGAATATTTTATTCCTCTGCTACCCTCGCTGGGAGAAAATGCCTTTGCATTTTCTTGCAGCGAAAAAGGGAACTTTGTTCCCTTGCATCGCGTTTATGAACGAGTTATGCGAGTGAATAAACGAGGGTGAGTTGGATCGCTAACCTCTGGTTAGCGTGAACAGGAATATAATTCCT
>CAYSTL010000111.1:0-5762 GCA_964433785.1 uncultured Thermoplasmata archaeon | reverse complement strand
GATACTGTGAATTACTTGACAGATATTTTAGGAATAGATGAAGTGTCAGCAGTAGGAGTAGACCTGCATCCGAAATATCAGAGTCGAAAGTTAGGTTTAGAATATGCTGAAAAGTTCGATGCGGATATAGTTGAAGTTCAACATCACTGGGCCCACGGGGCATCCTTGTTGCTGGAAAATGACTTAGATGAGATAATATGTATAGCGATCGATGGGACTGGGTACGGTGAAGATAGCAACAGTTGGGGCGGAGAAGTACTATATTGTACAGGAGAAGATTATGAGAGGATGTATCATCTAGAAAATTTTCCTCTGATAGGTGGTGATCAGGCGGTCAAAGACCCAAGACGATTAGTTTATGCGATCCAGAGGAAGATGGGTCTTGATGGAGATTATTTCGATGAAAGGAAATCAGATATATTCGACAAGATGATGTCTGACACAGCTGTGACCAGCAGTTTTGGGCGACTATTAGATGCTGTATCATGCACCTTGGATGTATGCTGTGAAAGGAAATATGAAGGAGAACCTGCCATGAAACTTGAACGATTATTGTTTGATGGTGATGAAAAGAAGGATTATGATATACCAATTGTAGGAAATGAGATCAAAACACTAGAAAGTTTCATAGAGATGCAGGAAGATGATTTAAAAAGAGAAGATAAAGCCTCATCTTTTGTATCATCAGTCTCTAAATCTATTGCCCAAGCAGCTATTTATGCTGCTGAGAAAAAAGGTATAGATTCTATTGGCATTTCTGGTGGTGTTTCTTACAACCGTCCTATCGTTGAAACTATTAGAGATCGTTTAAATGAAGACGGATATGAATTGATAGTCCATAACGAGATACCCAACGGTGACATGGGTGTACCTATCGGACAGGCTTTTATCGCTTCCCATAAAACAAATTGACCAAAAAACTAGTAAATTTAAAATATATATGTTAAGATTGTAAGGTGGCTGAAACTTTGCTGAGACTAATCGAGATGATCATACCAGAGGATAAAGAAGAAGAATCTCGGAATCTATTGAAGGATGATGAGAAAGTTTTAGAATTCTGGTGTGAAGATATAACTGAAAATAAGATTCTTTTTAAGATCTTGGTCGATGCTGAGAAAAGCCAGACTGTTATTGATAAGCTAAAAGATAATTTCAGCCATTATGATACTTTCAGATTGCTTCTATTCCATGTAGAGGCTTCTATTCCAAATCAGTTTGAGGATGAGGAAGAAGAGAAGAAGGGAAAAAAGGAGAAGAAAGAAGATGAGGGGAAAGAAACTAGAGGAGTCAGTAGGGAAGAGATCTACGCTGATGTTAAAGATCAGAGTGATCTTACAAGTGTGTATCTGTTGTTGATAGTTCTTTCTTCTATCGTTGCAGCTATCGGTGTAGTTAGGAACGAAGTTGCAGTGATCGTGGGTGCTATGGTCATAGCACCGATGTTGGGCCCTAATGTTGGATTATCACTGGCAACGACTCTAGCGGATTCTAATCTCGCTAGAAAAGCTATCAAAACGAGTACAGTTGGTATAGTGATATCGTTATTGGTCTCGATCGGTCTTGGTGTAATACTCGTTGTAAATCCAAATTCAGCTCAGTTAGCTTCTAGAACAGAAGTAGGATTGATCCACGTGGCTTTAGCCCTGGCATCAGGGAGTGCTGGTGCTTTGGCATATACGAAGGGGTTGTCTTCTGCTCTTATCGGAGTGATGGTCGCTCTAGCGTTGGTACCAGCGTTGGCTACATCAGGTCTGTTGATAGGTTCTGGATACATCATGCTTGGATTGAAGGCACTGCTCCTCTTCATGATAAATTTTATCTGTATAAATCTCTCAGGTGTACTGACTTTTATCGCTCAGGGCTTCCAGCCGAGTACATGGTGGGAAGCAGACAAGGCAAAAAGATTGAGTATAAAGGCTGTTGCCATATGGATCTCTCTGCTCATAATATTGATAGTAGGCATAGTATATACTCAATATTTTTAGAAAAATGAAAAAAGGGAGGGGGCTAGTTGTGTCAGGATGGTGGGATGGGATGCACTCTAACCTACTAGCCCCGAATACCCCATAGTGTTTATTTCTTGTGCAGGAATTTAAATGTTGTGGTCTAAGATGTGATAAAATATGCAAAACTATAAATATCAAAAATTGAAAACCAAAAAGGACATTTAAATTATAAAATATATAGTATTATTTTAAATGGTTTAGATTAAAATTAAAGTTGAGAGTTTTTTCACTCTACAACTCCTTTTTCCTCCACCCTAAATACCGCTTCTCCTTCGGGCATGTTCGGTGAATCGACCAGTCTTGCTATCCTCTTGTCACCTTTACTCTTCCTCAGATATACTCTGAAAGTGGCTGTGTGGCCTACTATATGACCGCCTATCGGTTTTGTTGGATCTCCAAAGAATTGATCTGGATTTGCTGTTACCTGATTGGTGACAACTATCGCTGCGTTGTTTCGATCCGCGAACTTCAGTAATTTATGTAGATGTTTGTTGAGTGTCTGCTGTCTTTCAGCAAGAGCTCCTCTACCTACGTATTCTGCTCTGAAATGTGCTGTCAGGGAGTCGACCACTAGTAATTTCACGTTCCTGTCTTTGCCTATCTCAAGAGCTTTGTCTGCCAATAACATCTGATGATGCGTGTTGAAAGCTCTAGCGACTTGGATCCTGCTGAGAACTTCTTGAGGATCTTTATCTCTACCCTCTGCTATCTGTGTGATCCTTTCGGGTCTGAAGCTGTTCTCCGTATCTATGATCACAACGTCTCCATCCAGACCACCTTCCTCTTCGGGTAAAGCAGCATTTACAGCTAATTGATGAACTAATTGGGTCTTTCCAGAACCAAACTCGCCAAAGAATTCAGTTATGGATTGGGTTTCTATACCTCCACCCAACAAGTTATCGAAGCTTTCCGATCCAGTACTCAACATTCCGATTTGTTTTCTTTTTTCCAGTAATTGATCACCTGTTTCGAACCCTCCGATGTCTGCCTTCTTCTTGGCAGCTTGAATAATCTTACCTGCTGTTGACTCACCAATATCAGCTACATCTGATAAGACTCGCGGTGATTCCACCGCAATAGCCATTAGATCGTCATAACCTGCATCAATGAGCTTTTCTGCAGTTGCGGGTCCTACTCCTGGCAACTTTGTCATTTCATCTTCTTCGCTCATTTTATCACCTCAGTTAAAAACCATCTATTTATTAAGGTTTCCTGAAGGGGATGAGTGAAAGTGTATGATTTTTTAAATCTTTAGTATAATATACTCGATAAGTATAATATACTATTTTTAGATTGGCTAGTGAAAGTGGGAATTTAGATATCGAATAAGATTTTTACCTCACCTTTAGGATCAACCTTTATATCGTGATATGAAACACCTTTTACAGCGGTATCCATATCGTGCTTATCCAGATCCATCTCCTCGCCCTTAGCCGTTACTTTTAGTGTGAATTTTTCATCCTTTGTTATACTGACATCGAATGCACAGAAAAGATAACTTTTCACTTCGAACAGATAGACAAGCTCTGATAGGAATTTGACTAGCAGTGTTTCTAGATTATCTTCTTCGATCTCTATCTCTTCTTCTAGACTAGGATCCACTTTATCCAAATCAGTCATTATGCTGTACAGACCTCTACCTGCCTCGGAAAATGCTTCTTCGATGTTGTCTCCCCAGGCTTTTATACCTACGTCCGCTGTATGCTCGAATTGCTCGTAAGGCATGTTTGTTCACTTTACTGATAGTAGATCCGTATCTAATTCTTCATCTCTTTCTCTCGTCATGCGTAGATCGTTGAATACAAGCATCGTTATTTCATTCACATTACATACAGTAGCTTTTTCTAGGTGTCCACCATGAACGTGATGGTTCTCATCTGCCAATTGAGCATGCATGTGTATGCTTCCTTCTTCTGTTATGCTTCCGTGTATGGAGACGAGCTCCATAGGTTCATCATATTCTTTGAACTCGTACTCACCGGTTTCCATGTTATAAAATCCTAGTGAGAAATCCTTAAGCATCCCTATAGCTGTGACCAGCATAGCAGATCTCTGTTCTATCTCTGACATTATCTTTTCCAACGATCCAAAGAAATCTTCTTCATGGTCCAATTTGGCTACCAAAATATTTCCTTCTATCTCGTATTCCATTTTATTACCCCTTCTTAGAATTTGTATAATATCTCTAACCTTAAACTTTTGGTCATCATTTTAGAGGTCTCGCTTCGATTTCGAGTTCTTTCTCTACGATATCGGCGAATTCTTTCGCACTCCCATGGACGGTCAGGACCCGTTCGGGATCACATTTCTCTACGAAATCTATTAGCTCATCGAAACCTGCATGGTCGGAGAACGGGAACTGAGCGTCGATTTCCATTGAGTTGTAATATGGGTAAAATGCACACCATCCAGACAGATAAGCTATCGATCCGTTTTTCTTTTTAGCGGTTTTAACTATATCTCCTGCTGGTTTCTTGAGTTCTTTCGGTGGTACGACCGCTGTGAAATCTTCTTCTCCACCATCCCATATATTGTATTCTAAACCCATATCGTACATATTGTATACATCGCAAATCTCAGCCACATCTTCAGTTGTGTAAGGTGTGAAACCTAGATCATTCAGTAAAGCTATAGTTTCCTGAGCCTTACCGAACTGATACCCTCCGAAAACGACGGGACCGTCTTCCAATTGATGCTCAGTCCACGCAAGGATATCCGATGTGACGTCATTCTTGTTTGGAAGCCTGTAATCTTTTTTACCGTAGGTAGTTTCGACGATCAGAGTACTGCAATCATACGGAACAGCCCTCTTACACGTCTTACCGCCGTATGGGTTAAAATCTCCTGTATATAGAACATCCTCTACTTTAACCATGGCGGAACCGAGAACGTGACCCGCCGGGTATAGGGTGACCTCTAATCCACCGATCTCTTTTGGTGTCCCATATAATAGTTCTTTACCCCTTCTCTCTCCCTTTCTAACATCGAGAACGTCAAGAGTCGGTGGTGTCATATGTGCATCTTTAACAAGATGATCAAGATGACCGTGAGTCACCACTCCGATATCTGTCTGTCTGCTCGGATCGAGAATAACTTTACTTCCATTTTCCTTTAAACAAATCCCACTTTCGTATGTGATATCCATATGATTATTCCTCTTTCTTGTATTCAAAGCTGTATCTGATAGGTATCCTTCTTCTGATAGTAGTCCAGTAAGGACATTCAGTACATTTGTATCCCAAAGTTACCGTTCCACCGAATATAGTTTCGTTTTTCGTTAGTTCCAGTTTTCCCTCGCACACTGGACATTTACCAGATAATTTTTTCTTCTTTTTTCCTTTTCGAGTATAAATGGTTGTCTTGATAAAAGGAGACGTGACTGCTATCTTCCTAAGTCTTTCACTGCTGACTGTGTAATCTCCGTCTACATTTTTTAACTGTTTAAGTACAAGTTTTCTGAGTTTAGTCAGAGAATTGATGCCCTTCATCCTTCTCATCACGTACTTGAGTGCATCCTCTATTTCATCATCATCAGGAATGGAATAGGGCATCGGATGTATATATAAAGAGGTTTACTTAATTTTATCTATTTAGTCCGCTCGTACATCTTTACGCAGCTTTCCACTGCATCTCTTGCCCTTTCGATCCTTTCTTCGGCCTGCATCCTAGTCATCCCAGGACCGGTTATTCCAAGGCTTACAGGTTTATCGAAATCTAAAGAAAGATCAGTTATCTTACGGGCTGCCTGAGACATCA
>CAYSTL010000110.1:3052-5775 GCA_964433785.1 uncultured Thermoplasmata archaeon | reverse complement strand
TCTCAGACCATCATCTAGACGAGGAATAAGTACACCAATACAGCTATACCTAATGATATAACAACAGGTGGGATCATTAGTTTTAGAAAATCACTCATATCAGCATCGAAGAATTCCAACGAAATACTGACACATGGATGAACAGGTGCCAGTACGTAACCCATGAACACTGACAAAAATATGACTATGAACACAATAGGACCAAAGGCTGCAACACCGAATGTTGTGATATATATAGGTATGATAAGAGAAGCGGGAAGATTTATCCTGCCAGTTATAAGACCTAATAGAAATCCAACGCCAACAGTTAGTATTAGTGGGGGAAGTGACAGACTAGATATCAATCCTTTGGTTCCTGAGGCTTTAAAAACGTTTATGAACAAAAATATTCCAAAGATCATCACGGTAAAATTCCAGGGTTTCATCTCTTTGAAAGCGTCTTTTATCACATTTTTATTAAAATCGATAAGTACCAGACTCATGAATAGACTCGATGCGATGGCTATGAATGTAGCTACTTCCAACAGTCCATAATTTATTGATTTAAAATACTGCTTCAATATGTAATCAAGCAATGGAGCAAGTATTATTACACCTAAAGGTGGAAGCAATAATTTCAAAGAGAAATCTCCACTATACTCCATCTCTCCATCCGCCTTTCTAAGAAGGAAAAAATAACCTAAAAATGCGGTGACTAAAAAGATAGGTACCTGTAATAAGACGATATTATACAAACTGATATTCGCGTTGTTCTCATTAGCTATCTGCACTGGAACTATTAAAGCAGGTGCTAAAGGATAAATAAAAAATAAGATATGCCTGAACCACACATTGATACCAGTTTTGATATGCCCTTCAAGATCTTTACCAGCTTTTTCGATCAATGGTGCAGAAAATAGTGCACCACCTGGTATAGGTAGTAGACCTAAAAGTGATGGGGTGGTACCTAAAAATGGTTTCTTTCCGATCCTTAAATTGTTAACTATGTGGTCCAGCTCTCCGCTTTCCTGGAGAACCCCTCCGATAATAGGGATCATTGTCAAAGCCAAAGTTAGGGTCATTATCGAGGGATCAGTTAATGTCAGGTATATCTGCTCTACAGTCTGAAAAGGTGTGAGTGTGAACAATCCAAGGACCACAGCACCGGTCAGAAGAGCAAGGCCTAGATGATATCTTGCACCAATTAAAAGAATCACTATAGCTACAAAGAAACCTATCCATGAGATTAGCATGTGTTAGAATTCCTGACCCTATAATTTTATTTAAATATTTCCCACATTAAACAGTGTATAAAATTCTCAGTGATGGATTTTTCTAATATTTAGGTTAGATTTCCGTCATATACTATCATCAGTTCGTTTCGATCTAGTCAAGTTACAATCTTCTTATTTACCCAAGATAGTTTTTTAATTAACTACAAAATCAAAAAAATATTAAATATAGGGGCTCTCACTTTTTTTATGGTGAATATCTTGGAAAAAAGACCTTTGGGAAATACTGGTCATAAGTCCAGTATAGTCACTTTTGGTTCGATCTCGCTGGCATATGTGTCCCAGAAGAGAGCTGATGAATTGATAGAGTTAGCACTTGCTCACGGTGTCAACCATTTCGATACCGCTCCGTCTTATGGTGACGCTGAGCTTAAATTGAAACCGATGCTGAAAGAACACCGGGATGATATATTTTTGGCATGTAAAACAAATAAACGATCCAAAGAAGGTGCATGGGAAGAATTGAACAAGTCTTTAGAAAGGATGGAAGTCGATCATATCGATCTGTATCAATTTCACGCCATCACTGAAAAGGAAGAAATTGAACAGACTCTCAGTCCAGGAGGGGCATTAGAAGCTTTTAAAGAGGCAAAGGAAGAGGGATTGATAGACCATATAGGATTGTCGACTCACGGTGAACCAGACATAATAAAAGAGTTCATGGATAGGGTAGATCTGGATACTGTCTTGTTTCCATTGAACTACTCCATACTAGCTAAAGAAGATCCCAAATATGATGTTGAATCGATATTGGATCTAGCCGAAGATAAAGGGGTTGGGACCATCGGCATAAAAGCCTTCGCAAAAGGTCATTGGCCAAAAGATGTTAAAGAAAAAGATCCGACGGAAAGACCACATCCAACATGGTATGAACCCTTTGAAAAACAGAAGGAAATCGATAAGTGTCTCAGATTCGCTTTATCTCAAGGGTTGACCACGATTACTTCAGCTGGCTCTCCCGATTTGGTTCCAAAGATAATAGAAGCTGCTGAGAGATATAAAGAGATGAGTGAAGGAGAACAGAGGAGATTGATTTCAGAAGGGAAGAGACTAAAATCACCCGTTCCGACGACTCATATATGACTCATATATAATAAAGAATTAATCTAAGATCGAATTTAAAATACTAGATCATGTCGGTCATCGACGATCAATTAAAATCTAAAGATTCTATGGGAATTTATACAACCTATAAATCAGTGGAATAGGTCATCGATATCATCCTGAGATATATCTCCAGTTTCCGTAGCATCATCTAAGGAGGGGGGCTCTTCACTTTCATCTGGAGAAGGAAAACCTTCTGGCATTTCTGAATCATCCATATCTTCTAGCTGATTCATCATATCTTCCATGTCATCATCAGCTCCAGGAGGCGCTTGATTCATATCTGGTGGTGTTTCCTTAGGTTGTGGGGGCTGCTGTTGAGAGGGTTGTTGCTGAGAAGGTTGCTGT
>CAYSTL010000110.1:0-2952 GCA_964433785.1 uncultured Thermoplasmata archaeon | reverse complement strand
GTTGTTGCTGAGAAGGTTGCTGTGATGGTTGTTGCTGACCTTGTTTAGTAGATTGTGGTGGTTGACTAGGTTGCTTTTGAGAATCTTGTAATTGTGACGGTTCTTTATCCTCAGAGTCCTCATCCATCTCCTTCTCTTCTTCTGACACCTGTTTATCAGCCTGGTCTGATCTGCTACTCCTGTATTGCTGTGCCTTAGACATCAAAACTTCAAGATATTGATAGGTTTCTGCAACATCTTTCCTCATGCTCTTCTGAGTTTCTGCCATCATCTTCTCTAGTTGTTTTGCAGTAAGATCTCCCGATTCTAACTTCGACACTATTTCTTCTTTGGTCATCTCAAGTGTAGTATCTTCAGTCTCTTCCTTTTCTTCAGATTCTTCTTTCTCTTCTTCTTCATCAGTTTCCTCATCTGGTCTATCGACCATAAAGAAAACAAATAGGCCAGTTATTGAGAGTGAAAGTACAGCGAAAGGCAAAAATAGACTCAGGAATGATACCTGTTTTTCTTTCTTTTCAACCTCTACCTTGATCATATCCTGGTCCATATTGTAGTTTCCATCTCTTACTGTCAAGACCACATTATATGTTCCGTTTTCTTCGAACTCATATGTCGGTTTTTCTCCATAAAGAACCTGATTAGTCTCCAAAATCGTCCATGTGTAATTTACAATTCCAACATTATCTGATGAATCTTTACCGTCAAAAGTGATCTCCTCACCAACAATCGCTGTAGCATCTTCTCCAGCATCTGCCACTGGTTTAGTTCCGTCACCTACAGTCACGTAGATCTTATCGGTGCCATAATTACCAGCTTTATCGATCACTTTCAAGGTAACTTCATATTCTCCGACCTTCGTAAATTCACGTTGTATCTTTTCGCCATAATAAACCTGATCTTTTATGTGCCATTCATAACTATCTATCTCACCATTATCATGTGAATGATTTCCGTTAAAAGTTACCTTCTGATTAGTCAACGCAGTACGATCCTTTCCAGCATCTGCAACAGGGTCTGTTACATCTTTTACCCATACCTCAACAGTATCTTTATCATAGTTTCCAGCTTCATCGGTAACGTTGAGTTCAACAAAATACGTTCCTGGATTCGTGAATGTATAATTAGGAGTCATCCCATATAATTCAGTATCTTTGTCAATAGTCCAGGTATAATTTATTATCCCTACTTGATCAGAACTCCCAGAACCATCCAAAACCACTTCAGTTCCTTCATCTATAATCAGATTCGTTCCTGCATCAGCTGTCGGTTTTTTGTTGTCAACCACGGTGGTTATGAAAGCTTTCTCTCCTTTATTGCCACATTCATCCCATACTACTAATCTAACTTCATAATCCCTGACATCTTTAAACACATAGTTGATAATCCTACCATTTATGGTCAGGTCTCCGATCTTCCATTCGTATTTTACTATACCTATATTATCATAAGAGCTAGAGGCATTGAAAGTGACTATATCAGTAACATTTACTGTTTTATCACCGCCGACTACTGGAACTGGTGGTATATCATCGATTATATCTACCTTTACAGGTCTTGAGCTGTTCCAATTACCCGATATATCCACTGCTGATAATTTATAATATAACGGATCAACGTTATCATCTGGTATATTTATTGATTTCAACCATGTCGTCCTCTCAAGATTGACAAGAGTGAGATTTACAGAATCATAACGTTCGTTCTCATACCAATATTCCACATAGACATCTGATACCTCGTTGTCATCAGTTACTATACTCTTAAAAACATAGGTATCTCCAGTGAAAGCTTTTGGTTTTGACCAGTCCTCTATTTCAGGTTTTGTCTTGTCTTTGATTTGCAGACTCTTAAGTTCTGTCTTTTTGATATTCCCATTTACATCTTCTGCTGTTATCCTGTACTCGTATTCTCCTATATCATCATAGGATTGATTGTAATACCAATCTGTTCCGATATTACCCATCTCTTTCTCCAATGATGAACCTTCAGGGTCTATCAACTTTATAAGTACAGTACTTACTCCTCTGTTATCAGTGATATTTGCAGTTATATTTACATAATTATACAACAACTGTGAATCCGGTACACTGGGATCTATCTCTATCTTTGGCTTCTTGTTATCTGTTACCGTTAAAGATTTTATACCGGTTGAATTCCAGTTATCATTGATATCAGAAGCTAAAATGCTGTAATTCAAGAGGGATGATTCTAAAGGTACATCGATCTCTTTTTGGAAATCGTTAACATCAATATTTTCCATTGAAACATTTTTATGATAATCCCAAACATCTGTTGTATAGTTCACTTTGACTTTTTCTACCTGGTCATTATCAGTCACTTCCGATCTAAATAAGAATGGATCTCCAGTTTTTGGATTAGAGCCTGTTTCATCAGTTATCCATGGAGGTATGTCCTGGAGTGTCGTGAAGCTCCAGGTCTCAGATTTGACTGTTTGATCACCATCTGAAACCTCTACATACCAGCTATATGTAGTACTGTAATCTAGATTACTCCACGGTGATATAGAAACCCTGGTCCACGGATGTTCATCGGTGATATTGACATAACCTATGACCTTCACATCATCAGGATCAGTAGCATTACAGAAAGTTAGATTGAGTGTCTGACCTTGTTCCATAGAGATATTTACACTCAATTCTGGATTCAGACTTACATTATCAGCACCATCAACTGGATATGGATCTGTGGGTGCTTCTGGTGATTGATTTATAGAAACTGCAGCTGTAGAAATGAAAGGAGTTGATACTAATGTAAATGATAATATGATGGCTATCATGTAGACTTTCAGCTGATCTTTGTTATGATTCCATTTCATTGTATGACCGGTAAATTTTCTATACAGACCATTCCTTTCATGAACTTACGTTGTAACTTAAGAAACTTATTTTAAATATTTATTTGCAATTGATTTTCAATAGTGATAATAACGAT
>CAYSTL010000109.1:0-5784 GCA_964433785.1 uncultured Thermoplasmata archaeon | reverse complement strand
AATAGAATAAGATGATTATTAATTATTTTCCCTCTTTTTCTGCTTTGATAACTTCTCCCCACTTTCCTGGGCTGATCTGTAATCCATATCCCCTGTCCTGTACATATCCATTTATGACTTTTAATTTCATACCGATCTCAAAGTCCATCACACGTTCTGTTTCTTCATTCCAGAAAACTACTTTTATAGATCCTGTCCCATCATCGATACGGACATTTCTTACTCTTCCTTCACCATTTTTTGAATCAAAAGTGCGTAACTGGCCAAGGTCAACTATCTCCCCCTTGATTGTGGCTTCTTCACCAGGTTCTATATCCCTTATATGGTCCATAGCATCGGTGTTCCTGCCATGTTCTGCAACTACCATATAAGCTAAGGCTTCATCATCTAGAAAATCATCGTATTTCTTCCTCTTATCTTCGATATGATCTTCAAACTCTTCTATTGAATATATATCTTCAACTTTTTGATAGTACTCTTCAATTGAATCCATGTGAATCAGAATTAAAATGAATGATTAAAAAGTAACGGTCAAAAACAAAAGAGAAAAAGGTTTGAAAGGGTGGGTTTATCTATATTACACCCTGATCGAGCATGGCTTTAGCTACCTTCATGAAGCCGCCGATATTTGCTCCGAGCATCAAGTTGCCTTCATCACCGTATTTTTTAGATGTTTCGTAGCATGTATTATAGATATCCTTCATGATCCCATGTAATCTCTTATCCACTTCGTCAAAGTCCCAGCTTATCCTCTGAGAATTCTGAGCCATCTCGAGTCCACTTACAGCCACTCCACCAGCATTTGCTGCCTTTGCGGGTGCGTATAAGATCTCGTCCTGCTGATATAGCTCGATAGCTTCAGGCGTTGAAGGCATATTTGCACCTTCACCCACAGCTATAATATCATTATCGATAAGCTTCTGGGCATCCTCTTCTTGGATCTCGTTCTGGGTAGCGGAAGGTAGAGCAACATCAGCATCAAAGCCCCATGGTTTACCGCCATCGACGTATTCTACATCATATTCTTCTGCATATTCTCTAATTCTTCCTCTTCTGACATTCTTCAGTTCCATAACGTAATCTACTTTTTCACCACTTATTCCATCTGGATCGTAAACAACTCCTGTAGAGTCGGATAATGTCACAACTTTTGCACCAAGCTCATTACATTTTTCAAGGGCATGCTGAGCCACGTTACCAGAACCTGAAATCAGAACTTCTTTACCTTTTAGGTCTTCACCAGCATGATTCATCATCTCTTTTGTGAAGTATACCAGGCCATAACCTGTAGCTTCAGGTCTTACTAATGAACCACCCCATTCTGGGGATTTACCAGTCAAAACTCCTTCGAATCTATTTGTTATCTTTTTATACTGTCCATATAGATATCCTACCTCACGACCACCTACTCCGATATCTCCTGCAGGTACGTCGGTATCAGGACCTATATGTCTGTACAATTCTGTCATAAAATTCTGGCAGAAACGCATTATTTCAGCATCTGATTTGCCTTTCGGATCGAAGTCAGAACCGCCTTTTCCTCCGCCCATTGCAAGGCCGGTCAACGAATTCTTGAATATCTGTTCGAAACCTAAGAACTTGATGATTCCTAGATAAACAGAAGGATGGAATCTTATACCACCTTTGTAAGGTCCTATCGCACTGTTGAATTGGACCCTGAATCCTCGATTTACATGCACTTCTCCCTCATCATCCATCCAGGGTACCCTGAACATGATTTGCCTCTCTGGCTCTACTAATTGCTCGACTATCTTTGCATCTGCAAACTCAGGGTGTTTCTCCATGGCTGGTTCTATAGATTCTAATACTTCTTTCACAGCTTGGTGAAACTCTTTTTCTCCTGGGTTTCTATCCATAACCTGCTCATAAACTTTATCTAAAGACATATTTTTCGTCTCCATTTTTTATTAAATTCTTGGGGTCGTCAATATAAGGTGAATAAATTTAAGTATTTCGATTGTTAAAATTGGACACTATTAACTGTTAAATATACCATAATTTACATAACAAAACAGATGAAATGAAAATATTGAAATAACTTTCAGTTAGATTTTATCTGATCTTGATCCTAACTTTATGTCTTGTCATGCTTATTTCACCAGATAAGTCTGAGGCATCAATGTAACCCTCAAAAAAATCTTTCAAAAACTCTCCGAGTTCAGGTATTATCGGTATAACTGTAAATCTCTTTTCTGAATTGATTATGAGTCTAAAGAGATTAGTCCTTTCTAATCTTTTTAAACATTGTATAGGTTGTTTTAAACCTATAGCACAGTATTCTGTGTAGAAATCCTTACCTATATTTCTGATATCATCCTTTAAATTTTCAGAAGGATTTCCTATCTCTTCTAAAAACGCCTGGAATATACCTATATCAAATAGTAAATTATCTGGCCTTAAACGTAAATCAAGAGTGGTTTCTAGCTCATCCGGATCAAGGTTACCTTTATCTCGTACAACTTCATAATACCTAAGAGCTCTTCTAACAACTTCAGATTTCGATATCCTCAGATCTTCTTGAATATTATCTAATCGCTCTAAGCTATCTGAATCGAGGTTGACCGTCACTCTTTTACTATTACCTTTTCCTTTTGAAGCCATTTCTTACCCCTTATTTATGAAGCATGACTAATTAGTATAAATCATTTTGCCCAATTATTTATAAATATGAGTAAAATTTGAGAAAAAATGGAACAAAATATGTACCATAATAAAAATTAAGAAAATGAAGGAATATTTATGAAAGGGCTTAAGACAATTTATCCTTTAAATAATTCTCTATATTTTTGGCAGCCTTTCTACCATCACCCATTGCTAGAATCACTGTAGCAGCACCAGATACAGCATCACCCCCTGCAAAAACACCATTTTTAGTTGTCATCCTGCTATCCTCATCTATTATTATCCCACCCCAATCTTTAACATCGACTCCTTTAGCGTTCTCATAGAATACTTTATTCGGTGTCTGACCTATAGCGATGACTAGAGTATCGAACTCTTCAACATATTCTGTACCTTCAATTTTTCTAGGACTTGGTCTTCCACCACTGTCAGTTTCGCAAAGCTTACACTCATATAATTCTACTCCAGTCAACCAACCATCTTCGTCACCTATGAATCGCTTTGGATTACATAAACAGTCGAACTGTACTCCTTCCTGTTTTGCGTGCTCTACTTCCTCCTCTCTCGCCGGTGACCATTCCACTGTTCTTCTGTATAAAATATGACTTTCAGCTCCTAAACGAAGAGCTGATCTAGCAGAATCCATAGCAACGTTACCTGCACCGATTACTCCAACTTTTTCCATGTCGGTGATGGGAGTATCGTATTCTGGGAATTTATATGCCTTCATCAAATTGATCCTCGTCAGGAATTCGTTAGCAGAATAGATACCTTTCAGATCTTCGCCTTCCAATCCTAAAAATCTAGGTGAGCCTGCTCCAGTAGCTGCATATATCGCATCGAAATCCTCTTCAAGTTCTTCTAAAGTTATGTTTTGACCTACTATACGATTTAGTTTTATCTCTACATCAAGTTCATCTAAATATTCTAACTCGTGATCTATGACATCATTAGGAAGTCTGAATTCTGGTATGCCATATTTCAAAACTCCCCCAGCCTCATGAAGGCCTTCGAAAATCGTTACATCATATCCTTTCTGGGCTAGCATAGCAGAACAGGTGATTCCGCTCGGACCAGAACCAATAATGGCTACTCTTCCCTCTCGTTTTTCTTCTATAACTGGAGGTTCTTCTAGATCGTTCTCTCTAGCATAATCAGCTACGAACCTTTCCAGTTTTCCTATATTTATCGGATCACCCACATTCCCCATCACACATACTTCTTCACACTGTTCTTCTTGGGGGCAAACCCTTCCAGTAACAGCTGGAATTGCGTTGTATTCTTTAAGTATATTTAATGCTTCCTTGAATTCCCCATCTGCGATTGCCTTTACAAAACTAGGTATATCAATCTCTACTGGACATCCTCCTACACAGGGATGTTTGGAACATTGGAGACACCTTTCAGCTTCCTCCATCGCTTGCTTTGGTGTATAACCTAACGGAACTTCATCGAAATCATTTACTCTTTCTTCTGGTGACCTTTCAGGGACCGGTATTCTATCTGGTTCTGGACTCATTGACAACACCCCTCGTGTTCTTCTTTCCATTTATTCAATGCCTTTTCCTCCTGCTCTTGAAACATCGTTATCCTCTGCAGTAACTCTTCAAAGTTGACTTCATGAGCCTCGAATTCAGGTCCATCAACACAGGCTAACTTCATCTCTCCACCGACTTCTACTCTGCATGATCCACACATTCCAGTTGCATCTAACATTATCGAATTAAGGCTGACCTTGGTGGGTATTTTTTCTTTCTCTGTTATATCTGCTATCACTTTCATCATTATCGGTGGACCCACTGCATGCACTAGATCGATATCTTTTTCTTTTTGTATTAGATCTTCAAGTACATGACTTGTAAATCCTTCTATGCCGTAACTCCCATCATCAGTTGTTACGTACATCTCATCCACACACGCTTCAGCCATATCAGACTCGCAAATCACAAGGTCTTTCGTTCTAAAGCCTGATATGACTATTACTTCGTTACCTTCCTCCTTCAAGGCTTTTGCTAAGGGAAACACCTCAGGTGTTCCCACACCACCGCCGATACATACTACAGTACCAAATTTCTTTATATCAGCCGGTTTACCCATCGGGCCAACAACATCCTGAAGTTCTTCACCCTCCTTATATGTATCCAGTTCATAGGTACTTTTACCCACCTTCTGAAATATCATTGAAACTGTTCCTTCTTCGACATCTTTCCTATAGAAAGTTAATGGTATCCTTTCACCCTTTTCATGCATCCTAATAACGATAAATTGACCTGGTTTGATTTTATTAGCGACTAAAGGAGCTTTTACTGATATCTTGGTCATCTCCTCATTCAGTCTTTCTTTTTTAACTATCCTGTGCATATTGAAAACCAATCTATTTAAGTCGAATAATTTATAAAAAGTTTACTTAAATCATAATTGTTCATAAGACCTAGATAACTCAAAATAATTTAACAAAATTGTTTCAAAAATAATAGTAGTTTCAAGCTATATCATCAGGTCCGTATACTGTTATAGGTATCGAACCTCCATATTTTCCAGGGTTCGCTTCAGGATCGACCTTTAATTTGAATGGGACCATCTTTTTCTCACCAACCTCCATCTCACCACCGATGAACTCATCCTCGATGGTTTCCCACCCATTCTCGTTTATAACTCCCATGCCGACACAAACTTTTGGTAGTTTGACCTCTCCAGTATTTTTGATCCAGTACCAGATATCTATCTCTTCGCCTGGTTCTATCGGGCCGAAGTCTATATTTCTAACTTCTTCAGTACATAAGTCATCCTCGTAAACCGAGATTTCAAAACCATTTTCCCCTTCCTCGCCTGGTATCCCTACGTACTTTTTATCTACTTCCAACTTTTTTACCTCACTTAAATATATCAGTACACTATATCTTCAATTTACAACAATATATACATTATAGATTTCCTAGACTATAATATTTATGATAACTTATGAGATTTTATGAATTTTATGATTTTGATGTTTAAGTTAGGTTTTTAGCGATTATAATAATATTACTGAAACTAAGTGTTTTATCATTATTCATTTTTCATAACAGATTTTAAATAAAAATTAATACTAGTAGGTAGTAGGTAGTAATAATGGAATTAGAATGCAAAAGTTGCGGATAT
>CAYSTL010000108.1:0-5816 GCA_964433785.1 uncultured Thermoplasmata archaeon | reverse complement strand
GAGATCTGCAGGTCTGATAATCTGTTGACGACTATCGCTTGGAGTGTTGATGGTCATGTAGAGTATGCGCTTGAGGGAAGTGTATTCATCGCTGGGGCCGGTATCGAATGGCTCAAAGATTCATTAGGAATAATAGACGAATTGGACGAAGCTGAAAAGTTAGCAAAGTCTGTTGATGACGATGAAAATATTTATTTCGTACCCGCATTCGTTGGACTAGGTGCACCATATTGGGACCAGTATGCCAGAGGTACTATAATAGGGATGACGAGAGGCACCGATAAAGCACATCTGGCTAAAGCTTCTTTAGAAGCCATGGGATATCTTTCTGAAGATGTTCTTAGAGAGATGGAAAAAGAATCAGGTATAGAAGTGAAAGAGATAAGGGTCGACGGTGGTGCAGCACAGAATGATTATTTGATGCAGTTCCAGGCAGATATATCTGATAAAAGAGTGCTGAGGCCTAGGAATCTGGAAACTACTGCTTTAGGTGCAGCATATATGGCGGGATTGGAGATAGACTTTTGGAAGGATAAAGAAGAACTTTCATGTTTATGTGAGACAGATGAAGTGTTCGAACCTGAGATGGATGAAGGTAAAAGAGATAGACTGTATAAAGGTTGGATGAAGGCAGTCAACAAATCATTGGGATGGTCCAAGGATATTTGAGTTGATAATGATGTATAAAGTTGTGATAATTGGAGCAGGTATAACTGGTTCTACGATAGCTAGAGTGTTGAGCAAGTATGAGGATCTAGATGTTACTCTTTTGGAGAAAGAGATAGATGTAGGATGGGGTGCTACAAAAGCGAACACCGGTATCTTGCATCCAGGACATGAGGATGATCCAGATGTTTATCCTATAAGATCTGAATTGTGCGTTAAAGGGAATGAATTATGGCATGATTGGACCGAGGAACTTGATATCCCAGTAAGATGGCCAGGAGAGTTGATGCTGGCATATGATGAAAAAGAGAGAGATAAACTAGATAAGTATATGGATATCGGTGAAAGAAATGGTGTTCCTGGTCTTAGGATAATAGATAAAGGAGAATTAAAAGATAAAGAACCCATGGTCAGTGATGATGCAAAGTACGCATTATGGGCACCTACAGCCGGAGTAGTCGAACCCTGGGAAGCTGTGATCGGAGTAGTCGAGAATGCTGTAGATAATGGTGTGGATATCCATCTGAATACAGAAGTTGAAGATATCATAGTTGAAGATAGTGAGATAAGTTCAGTTGTAACCAATCGAGGTGAGATAGAAGCAGATATCGTGATAAATGCTGCTGGTCTGTTTGCAGATGAAATATCTTCGATGGCAGGTATAGATGATTTTGAGATCAAACCAAGAAAAGGGGAATATTATCTATTTGATGAAGATGTTGAGAAAAAACCTGAAAAGATTGTTCATCCGACACCTACTGAAAAAACAAAGGGCGTTTATGCAGTTCAAAGTGTGGAAGGAAATCTGATGCTTGGGCCAACTGCTGAAGACCTACCTAAAGAGTATAAAGATGAAAGATCCACTTCTGAGGATGGTCTAGGATTTATCTGGAAGCATTCTAAAGAATTACTGAAGGAATTACCCGGTAAGAACAGGATATCGAAAACCTTTGCAGGTTTGAGACCTGAACCACCTGAAGGAAGGTATATAATAAAAAGTTACGACGAGGTTCATGGTTTCGTTAATGCTGCTGGCATCCGTTCACCTGGATTGGCCTCAGCACCTGCAACAGCGAGCATGGTAAGAGATATCCTTAGAGATGATTTAGATATAGAATTGATCGAAAAAGATGATTGGAAATCTCAAAGAGAAGGGATAACTAGGTTCTCAGAACAGAGTAAAGAAAGAAAGGAAGAACTAATAGAGAAAGATAGTAACTATGGTAGAGTAGTCTGCATGTGTAAAGAAGTTACCAAGGCAGAGATACTGGAAGCAGTGGATAGAGTAAAAAGATTAGGTGATGATGTTTCATTAGACAGTATAAAATTCCGAACGTTAGCTTTGTTTGGATTCTGTCAGGGTTCATACTGCAGAGCTAAGATCGCTGAGATATTATCAGAGAAACTCGATATACCGATGTGGGAACTAAATACCAGGGGAGAAGGAACGGATTATGGCTTAGGTGATGTCAAAGTTCTTCAAGACGATGAGGGTTGTGATTGAAATGAAGGAGAAGTCTTACGATACAGTGGTCATCGGCGCTGGTGCAGCTGGAATAGCTGCTGCTGTTAGATGTGAAGAGCTCGGTATGGATGTTGTTTTGATCGAGAGTAAAGACAAGATAGGAGGCATACCTCTTCAATGCACTCATCCAGGTTTTGGTAATTTTTACTACGATGAGAATCTGACTGGAACAGAATTCGCAGAGAGATTGATCGAGAAATTAGAGGAGCTAGATGTTGACTGCATGACCGAAGCACATGTTACTTCTATAGAAGACAAATCAGATCTAGAGAAAAGAGTAGAGTTGATAACACCCGAAGGATTGTTTTCCATTAAATCTAAAACGATAATCTACTCGACAGGTGCGAGAGAAAGACACCGTTTCGAAACTGGTATTCAGGGAGATAGGCTTAGCGGTGTATATACCGCTGGAGAAGCACAGACTTTGATGGATATTTATGGAGTGATGCCTGGAGAAAGAGTAGTTATCGTAGGTTCTGGAGACATCGGTCTGATAATGGCACGTAGGTTCGCACTGGAGAACGCTGAAGTGCTGGGTGTGATAGAGATGCTTCCATATCCTGGTGGACTTACCAGAAATGTTGTACAATGTCTTCACGATTTCGATATCCCTCTATATACAAAGAAGATGGTCAAAAAGATAAGAGGGGATAAGCGTGTGGAAGAGGTCGTGACCGTTGATGTGAATGAAGATTTTGAAGAGATCCAGGGATCAAAAGAAGTGATAGAGTGTGACACAATAGCGTTAGCAACTGGATTGATACCCTACACTAAGAAGCTGGATGAACTTAACGTGATCAAAGACCAAGCTACAGATGGACCTAAAGTGAATGAATTTTTAGAAACGAGCATCCCTGGTATATTTGCGGCAGGAAATGTTCTAGCGATCAATGATTACGTAGATTTTGCATCTTATCAGGGAGAAAAAGCGGCTGAAGGAGCTGAAACGTATATCGAGAACGAAGGTATACCTTACAAATCCTGGATCGATATCAAAAAAGGTAGGAATGTAAATCTAGTTGTACCACATATGTTCAGTGGAGATAATTCTGTTACATTATATATGAGAGTCAAAAGACCTGAACCTAATGTGGATATAGTGATATCGGAGTTAGATGAAAAGCTCAAATCTACTTCTGTAAACCCAGGAGAGATGATCAGGTTAGATATCTCAAGGGATATCTTGGAACAGATAGAAAGTGATTTCACCATCGAGGTGAGAAGATGAATGAAGAAAGAACAGTCACCTGCATCATGTGTCCTCTTGGATGTGAGGTAAAAGTTGAGCTCGAAGATGATCAGATAATCAGTATCAAAGGCTACGCCTGTGAGAATGGGAGAGAATACGCGGAGCAGGAGATTTCATCACCAACGAGAACAGTTATGAGCGTGGTCAAGTGTGTTGATGGTAATTTTCCAACAGTCTCTGTTAAAACGAGTGAACCAGTCAAGAAAGCAAATATTGATGAGGTTATGAGCTCGATGAGTGAAATAGAAGTGAAAGCGCCAGTCGATGTAGGCGATATAATAGTTGAAGATGTATGTGGGTCTGGTGTTGATATAGTGGCAACGAGAAAAGTGAAAAGGATTCAGGAATAGAATTCGACCCAATTTATTATCTCATCATGGAAGTCCTCTTCACACTCTGGATCGTTGAATATCTCGTGGTATGAACCATCGAATTTTCTTATCTTTTTATCTTTGTCATCTTCAAAACCTTTGAAAAACCGTTCAGCACCCTCTATAGGACATATCTTATCATCAGTACCGATTAAAAGCAGGAGAGGTGTATCGATTTTATCTTTCTTTTCGTGAGCTTTATCGACATTCTGAAAGATATCTTTCGTGAGTGCTAGAGATACCTTGTCATGGACCATATCATCTTTCTTGTACTTTTTCCTCTCTTCCTCACTTCTGGTCACATCTTCTACATCTAGAGAGTTAGAGATTATTTTCCTAGGTAATATGTGTGAAAGAAATGATATCAATTTGATAGTGACGCCAGAAAGATCCTCTGATTTTTTCAATGCGGGAGAGGAAGATATCACACTTTTGATCTTCTCTGGGTTTTCCTCGGCATACCTTAGTACAGTCAAACCACCCAAACTGTGTCCGTAAAGGAATGGTTTCTCATCGATATCCTCTATCATACCATCTATTATCTCTAGAACTCTCTCTATCCTAGCATGTCCTCTTGGTCCTTCAGACTTACCGTGACCGGGCCAGTCGAAGGTGTGGACTTTGTATCCTTGCTCTATAGCCCTATTTATAAGTCTGTGGTGACGTCTAAAGTGCTCTCCTATACCATGAACAATGACGATATGTCCATTCTTTGCTTCACCTACGATTTTAGTGTGGACCATGGAACGATATTTAGCAAGTTGTTTAAATATCTACTGAACCAGTATCAAAATCCAAATCTTTATATTTACTATGTCAATATAGTATTTGATAACTTGAAGAAAAAAGGCTTCTACAAAGGCGTCATTTTTACATTGGTATTTCTGGGGTTTAGCAGAAGTTTTGGATGGGCTCTGAATAAAGGTTTCACCTTTCCGTTATTGAGTGAATACAGCGGTTCTGCATTCGTCAGAGGTTTGATACTTGGACTGCAGGGTCTGATCGGATTGATAATTCCGATCCTACTTGGATACATGAGTGATACGTTAAAATCGAAGCATGGAAGACGTAAACCGTTCATCTTGGTTGGAGGGGCTTTATCAGGTATATTCGCTTTTATGATCTACACGACCTATAAGCTTGGAGCACCACTTTGGCTGTTCACTCTAGTGATAGCGATCTTTTATTTTACCATGTATTCTTACACCAGTCATTTTCGAGCATTGATGCCTGAACTCATACCAAGCGGAGATAGAGGCAAAGCCAGTAGTTTTATAACGATGGCAGAATGGAGTGGAAATCTCGTTTTGTTCGTACTAGCAGGTTACGTTGTGGGAACATATTCGAGCATTGGAGATTATTTCATGTTCATTCTCACAGCTGTTTTCTTGATATCTGCTTCTGTTTTCACTTATTTCAGGGTTAAAGAACCTAAAAGACCAGAAGTAATACCAAAACAAAAATTGAAAAAATATCTTAAAAGCATTCTAAACAACAAAAATTTTCTACATTTCTATACTGCTCAAGTACTCTGGTGGATGAGCTTTGAGTTCATAGCGATCTTTATCTTTGGTATAGCAGCCTTCATAATACATGGAGATGCCAGTCAAGCCAGTGTGGATAAGGTACATTCATTTGGTCTTTATGCGATGGGTGCCTTCAATGTTACAGTATTGGTAGGATCTGTGGCGGGAGGATATATCTATGACAAGATAGGTAGACGATTGGGGATCATAACAGGTGGAGTAATCTTGGCAGTTCCTCTTCTTGGTGGTTGGTTCGTACAAACGAAAATGCAAATAATTTATGCTCTTTTGATCGCTGGTGTAGGTTGGGGTGCACTGTTAGCAGCATCTTTACCAGTCGTAGGTGATTTGCTTACCAAATATAAGAAAGAAGTTTTCAATGGACGTTATTACGGATTCTTTGAAGCTACCAAAGCACTCCCGATACTTTTAGCGGCTGTTCTAGGAGGAGTGGTCGTTGATCTTGCTGGTGGTAACTA
>CAYSTL010000107.1:0-5838 GCA_964433785.1 uncultured Thermoplasmata archaeon | reverse complement strand
AAAATGGAGACGGACAAATAGATGATGATATTACTGAAGAGAATGTAGAAAATGTTTATGATGCTTTACTAAAATATGATAAAGATGCAAAAAATGTACTCAATAAAAAGGATGGAGAGTTCAAAGGATTTTTGATCAGAATACCTGTGGATACACAAGATGAAACTAAGGTGGATCAGACCAGGGATGATATGCAGGATGCGGCTGAGCCGTTAAAATCAGAGGATCTGGATCGTGTTATCGTGACTGGAGGTCCGATTGTAAGTTACTCTACATTTAGATCGATAAATGAGGGTCAGGTACAGACATTACTCATCACTTTCCTGATCGCCTTAGCTATTTTGACGATACTTTATATGTATCTAGGAGAAGGATTATTACTGGGTGCGGTCACCATATTACCATTAGTTTTCGTAATAAGCTGGACTTTTGGTACGATGTATTTCATAGAGATACCATTAAATCCAGTCACTGTCACTATAGCTGCTATTACTGTAGGTTTAGGCATAGATTACAGTATACATCTTTCACAGAGATTCTTAGAAGATAGTAAGAGGATATCGAAACCAGAATGTGCACTTTGTGTCTCGGCCAGTCATACAGGAAGTGCATTGTTTGGATCAGCAACCACTACTGTTATTGGATTTGGTATACTCTCGTTGGCTATAATCCCTCCATTAGCACAGTTCGGTCAGGTGAGCGCTATAAGCATATTCTTTGCATTCTTAGCAGCTGTATTTGTACTTCCTACTTTCCTACTGCTGTGGTACAAGTCAAGAAAAGAATGAGAAAGGGTTTTAATCGTATTCATCTATAGAACATGTTGTGGAAGTCCATCCAGAGAGTCCGCCAAGTACCACTGTAAGTTCTTTCCAGCCTTCCCTTTTAAGAAGGCTTGCAGCTATCATAGAACGAAGTCCGCTACCGCAGAATATGTGGATATCCTCATCTTTTGGTATCTTTTCAATATTCTCTTTTAACTGTGTGATGTGGATGTGATGTGCATCTTCGATCTCACCTTCTTCCTCTAACTCTTCTTCACTTCTTACATCTAATATCCAAGGCTCTTTACCAGAATCAAGCTCAGTACAAAGGTCATGCACATTGACTGTCTTTACGGAATCGCTCTCATTACCAGACATATGCCAGGACAGCATACCTCCAGCTAAACATCCTTCAACGTTATCATATCCTATCCTTCTCAGATATGTTAATGCTTTAGACGGATCACCTGATTCATCCACTAGTAATATCGGTTTATCGTAAGGTAGGAACCATCCAGCAAAGTTCGGTATCCCTTCTAACCAGATAGATAATGCCCCAGGTATATGTGCTGCACCGAATCCGAGTTCTTTTCTAGTATCTAAAACGACAGCATCTTTCGCTCTTTCTTTGAACTCTTTAGGAGACAGGTAATCCAAAGATTTCTCAGATGCTACATGATCCGGTAAAGTGAGGTTCATCTCTTCCATCTTCTCGAAATAAGGTGGATATTCCAACATATCAGCGGCTACTTCAGCGAATTCTTCCTTGCTATCAACCTGTAATTTAGGATTTCTGTCTTTTTCTATTCCAACAGTTGTTATATCCCGTTCTGCTATCTCACTGCCGCACACTGAACCAGAACCGTGTGCAGGACATATTATCACACCGTCTCCCAAAGGCAATATCTTGTTGAATATAGAATCATACAGTTTGTGAGCCATCTCTTCTAGATTATCTTCCCCATAGAAATCCACTCTACCTGTATCTCCTGCAAAGAGAGCATCACCAGTGAAGACCATCCATGGTTCTCCATCAGGATCGTAGAGCAGATAACTCATACTGCCTAGTGTGTGACCAGGGGTGTGGATCGCTTCTACTTTCAATCGTCCGACTTTAAAAGTATCTCCTTCCTTGACAGTCTTTCCGTATTCATAGTCTAGCCCTTCTTCAGTATGATATATATCAGCATCAGTTTTCTCCTTGATCTCATAAGAACCTATCACGTAATCTTCATTTCTATGAGTCTCTAGCACTGTCTTTATCGACATCCCGTTTTCAGAGGCTAGGTCCAGATAGACATCTATATCTCGCCTGGGATCGATAACCAGGGCTTCGTTCTTGTCCCCAATAATGTATGAATAATGTGCTAAACCATCAGACTCAATCTTTTCAAACAGCATATTTTACACCATTTATTTTCATAAAATAAAAAGAAGATGTATTAATTTATGGTTTCGGTCCTGCTTTTGTAGGGTTATAAGGGAATGAACTCCATTCCGTGAAACATTTTGATATCATCTTCCATCAAATTAGGACATGTTAGATTAACTATCCCGGATATATTACTTGGTTTGATCCATATTGTTTTACCTTCATACATAGCAAGAGGTCTTTCATTTAAGAGTGTGATTGTAGATCCTATCCAGTAAGACAAAACAAACGACTAGCTATCAATCAAAAATTTAATTAAATGCAAAAGCAACTCTTTTACTACGTGATAATATGAAAAAGGGGATAATTCTTTTAGAGAATGGATTCGAGGATACGGAACTCACGTATCCATACTATAGGTTACAGGAAGCCGATCTTGAAGTCGATCTTGTTTCAGAAGAAGCGGAAAAAGTCTATGAGAGCAAGAACGGCCAGAAAATCAAATCTCATAAAGCAGCTGAAGATATAGAGGTATCAGATTATGATGTCTTAGTCATACCAGGTGGTAGAGGGCCTGATAGGATGAGGATCAAAGAGCCACTCGTCGACCTAGCTCAAGATGCAGTCGATAACGATCTGATAATCGCTTCTATATGTCACGGGGCTCAATTATTGATAGAAACCGATCTCCTCGAAGGCAAGGAAGCTACCTGTTTTTACTCTGTAAAAACTGATTTAGAAAATGCAGGAGCTAAATTCCTAGATGAGGAAGTGGTCGTAGACGGTAATCTGGTGACTTCTAGGATGCCTCCAGATTTACCAGCTTTCATGAGAGAAACACTAAAACTGTTGGACTAAAACCTTTTTTCTTTTTTCATATATGGTTTGTGACGTCTACATCATCTCCTGATCTTTTACTGTATCGTTCTTTGGCCGCATTGACTATCACCTCGGCAACTTTCTTTGGGTCCCTACCACTGTAATCGGTCATGTTTGTAGCTGTCATGCTTGGATTAACCACGTATGTTGTGATCCCTCTTGGGAGTTCATCAGCTAAAGCTTGAGTGAAACCTCTAACACCGAACTTGGTTGCTGAATAGACACTATAGCCACCAATCCCACTTTTGCCTAGACCACTCGCTATGTTTATGATGATGCCTCTATCATCCTTCTTTAGAATCGGTAAAAAAGCTTTGGTCATATAGATAAGACCCGTTAGATTCACATCAATCTGTCTATTGATATCATCATATGATCGCTTTTCGAGTTTTCCTTTCTCGAGAACACCTGCATTATTTACCAGGATATCGATACTATCAAATTCTTTCTGAACCATTTCTACTGCTTTATCGATCGAATCAAGATCAGTCACATCTAATTTCATCATCATAGTATCTGTATACTTTCTACAGTACTCTGCGGTCTCTTCTGCTCTCTCTTCGCCCGAATGATATGTCACTATGACGTTACTTCCTTCCTCTGCGAACCTTTTAACTGTTTCTCTACCGATACCAGAGCTGGAGCCGGTAACTAAGACTGTTTTTCCTTCGATGTTCATATTATTATGAGTTTTTAGAACACTAAAATACTTTTTTACTTGATAAACCAGAATATAGTTATCTATATTTTAAAATATCACAGTGAATATAGGAGAAGGATCGAAGGAAATAATACAGATTTCTATTAAAAAAATCATTTATTTAAATCAAGATTACTTAATAGGATTATTTTAAATTATTAAATATGACTAAATATAAATACTTAAGAAGACAATGTAGGTATTTACCCAAGGAGGGAAATAAATTGAAGAATCTATTAGATACTGCAACGAGTAACAAGGATTTTTCCACACTGGTAGATGCCATAAAGAAGGCACATCTCGAAGACACCTTGAAGGGAAATAAAGAATACACAGTATTTGCACCGAACAATGAAGCATTCGAAAAGATGTCAAAAGATGAATACCAAGAGATACTTCAAAATGAAAAAGAACTACAAAACATATTGAAGTATCATCTAATACCTGGAAAAGTTTGGTCAAAGGATATCGAGGACAAGGAGTACACAACCGTCCAGGGAGAGAACATTAGGATCAACACCAAGGGTGGTGTAAGAGTGAACGATTCTAACGTTATCAAAACGGACATTGAGACAAGCAACGGAATAATCCATGTAATCGATGAACCACTCGTACCAGAAAGAAAAACGAAATAGTTTTAAAATATGATTGGGGGGTCTTCTTACCCCTTCCTATTTTTTGTAGGCAGGAATGAACCTATCAATGCAATTACCGGACCAATTATCAGACCTGCCCATGTTACGAGTGCTAGGAGACTTATCACGACTAGCTTTGCTCTTTCTTTAAGATCTGGATTATCGATTTTTAGACCTAAAGAAAATGTAAAAAGGCCCAGAGAGAGGGGTATTATAGTAAATACTATTGTAACTATAACTGCCGCTCCAGGATTTGCTTTCATGGATGCCATGATCATCTGTAGAAGCATCATACCACTTGTTCCGATGTACGATAGTCCTGCTATAGATGTGAACCATCCTCCCATAGTTTTGGGTAGTTTTCCATCATTTTGTTCAGCCCATATAAAATAGATGGCACCTAGTAAAGAGCTAATGAATATTGGAGAAAATATAAGCCATACAGATTGTCCTTCCCAGATGTGTATATTTACTACATCAACTGGTACACGGATCCACTCTATAATACCATATCTTTCTTCGTAACCTACTGCAAGACCATATTTACCTGAACCGTCGATGTCAGATACTACCACGTAATATGTAGCGCTCTTATTGACTTCTTCATCGTATTCTGCAGGGTAGTAGTAGCTTCCAGGTGTGAAGGGCTCATACTCTCTTTCTTCTTTTTCACCCTTTATAACTTCGTATCCATAACCGTCAGGCACCTCGATATGGGAAGGGATCTCACTAGAATTACTGAATTGTGGCCCTATTATTATGATATAGGGGAGAAAATCGTTCTCGTTCGGGAGCAGTATACTGCATTTTAAGCTCTCACCCTCTTCCAATTCTACCTCATAATAGTGCGCTTTCTGTCCTTCTTTCAGATCTGAATATATGACCCATGACTTTGTGGGATCGTGTACATGTTTAGCAGTATCCAGACTAGTATTATCCTCAGCTGATTTGGGAACGTGAGCTAAGACAGTCGGTATTATCAGAAGTGAGATAATGGCCAATATCGTTACCAATCTGTAGTTAACTCCCCTCATCACATCATAATAACGATGTTAATCGTGATATATAAAACAGATACCTTAATATATAAATTTGTTATTAACATCGATAAAATTATCTGTGGTATTATGAGTAAATATAAAGAGACTGAACAGTTCTGGGATGGGATCTTTAGTGAGGAGAAAAAAGATAAAGATATAAGTGAGCCCATCTCTATTGAGGAGATCGAGGAAGGCATCAAATGGTTATCAGAGGGTTCTGATTCCATTATCGATTTTGGATGTGGAAATGGTTCATTGTTGTTAAGAAGCGGTTATTTATCTGAAGCCGATATGGTGGGTATAGATATAAGTGAAGAAGCACTGAGAGCAGCAGAAAAGATAGCAGAAGACAATCATCTTGACCAGCGTTCTGAATTTTTAAGTGGTGGTGTGGAAAAGTTATCACGGTTCGGAGAGGACGAATTCGATGCAGGTATACTTTCCAATG
>CAYSTL010000106.1:0-5861 GCA_964433785.1 uncultured Thermoplasmata archaeon | reverse complement strand
GAATTTAGTAAAATTCCTCGAAGACGAAGGAATATAATTCCTTTTTTCATTCGGCAAGTGTGCCTCATGATCTACATGAATACAGAGTATTCATTCGACATTTGGAAATCTAAAAAGATTTCCGAAACAGACGGAGGCATTCTACCTCGTGTCTATGTAAAGATAATCGTCTGATTTCTCATGAGAGTGCTCAGGAACACCAAAACCCTCTTTAACGAGTACCCAGGCGATTGTAGATCGTGTATTGTCTCTTTCTTCAGACCTTATCACCTTCATCAGTACCCCTTCATGTCCTGCAGGGTGAGGTTTCCACTCCATATCTTCTGCCTTTGTAATATGGTCCATAATATACCATCGATACATACCATGTTAAGGTTATAAAACGTTAATTATGATAAAATCAATAATTTTTTGATAGTTTATATAGATATAAAAAATTCATAAAGATGACGCTATGTTTATATACCTAACAGAGAATCTTGTTTTTAGGGGTGAACAGATGAAAGGAGTGATAATATATTGGTCGAGATACGGAAATGGAAAGAGAGTAGTGAATAACCTTGCAGGCAATTTTAGGAAAAAAGGCATTGATATACAGGTTCTAAATACTGACAAAGCGAATCCAAAAAATATGCCGGATGCCGATTTTTACGTATTCTCTTCACCTACAGAAGCGTTCAGAGTACAGAAAAATATGAGGAAATTTATGAAGGAACTTGAAGGTCTTGAGAACAAAAAGTATGGTGTTATCAATACACATAGGATGAAAAGGAACTGGCTGAAGAGCATGAATAACGTATTAACTAAGAAGAAAAAGATGATGAAGATAGCCGACCTTGATTTCCGTGTAGGAGATGAAACAGAATCTGGTAGTGGATTACCAAAGGGATGGGAGATGGATATAGATGAGTTCGCTGAGAAGATATCAGGAAGATGATATGCTAAAATAGGTTTTATTGATCAATGTTCGATTATGGATCAGCGTCTAATTTGTCTAAATACTATTTTTTTAAATCTATATATTAGATAATTTTCTATTTATTATTCAATATGTTTATATAAACATAACGGCAATTTTTTATAATTTAGACCATTTGTGTTAAATAGGGTCGTTTTAAGATGAATGAAAAAATTTTAGTTATAAATCCGGAAGAGTGTACCGGGTGTAGAACTTGTGAACTGATGTGTTCTTTGGAGAAAGAAGGGGAATTCAGACCATTTAAATCAAGAATAAGTGCTAAGGAGATTCCAGACAAGATCAATGCAGTCCCGTTGACATGTTTACAGTGTGATGATGCTCCATGTCTAGATATCTGTCCAACTGGTGCAATTGAGAAGCAAGAAAATGGATTAGTTACCATTGATGAAGACACATGTATCGGTTGTAAGATGTGTGCTATGGCATGTCCTTTTGGTGCTATGGAGATCGATACCGATGAAGGAGGAGTATACAAATGTGATCAGTGTGATGGGGATCCAGTATGTGTAAAATATTGTCCACATGGTGCTCTTGAATACGGAAGACCTGACGAGATATTGGCAGAAAAGAAAGAAAAGACCATGAAAGAAATGCAAGAATTAGAAAATAAAGGAGTCCTTATAAGGGGTGCATAGTTATGAGAGCTAAAGGAGGATGGCAAAATAAGATTTTAAGGATCAATTTATCAGATAAAGAGATCAAAACAGAAAAACTCGATAAAGAAGATGCCAAGAAATACTTGGGTGCTAGAGGTCTTGGGACCAAGATACTTTATGATGAAGTGGACCCAGAAGTAGATCCACTGAGCAGTGAAAACAAATTGATCTTCGCAGCAGGGCCATTGACTGGAACAGCATCTGTATCAGCGAGTAGATATAATGTGGTGACTAAAGGACCTCTGACAGGTGCTATCGCTGGTTCAAATTCTGGAGGGAACTGGGGACCAGAGATGAAATACGCTGGTTATGATGCTATCATAATAGAAGGTAAAGCTGACGAGCCAGTATATATCGTTATAGAAGATGATGAAGTCAGTATAGAATCAGCCGAAGAGATTTGGGGAATGAATACTACAGAGGCAGATAGGAAACTTAAAGAGAAGCATGGAAGAAGTTTCAGATCAAACTCTATCGGACCTGCCGGTGAAAAAGAAGTTAAATTTGCTTCAATTATGAACGATAGAGATAGAGCTGCAGGTCGTTCTGGAGTTGGTGCTGTAATGGGTTCCAAGAATTTGAAATCCGTATTGATCAGAGGAACTAAAGGTGTAAAAGTAGCTGATGTAGAAGGATTCAAAGATGCTTTGGATAGTAGTATGGATAAGATAGAGGAGAACGACGTCACTAATGAAGGGCTCCCTACCCTAGGAACACCGATTCTGGTCAATGTGATAAACGGAGTAGGTAGCTTTCCGACTAGGAATTTCCAGGAAGGTGTTTTTGAAGGTGCAGAAGAGATAAGTGGAGAGACCTTAAAAGATGATCTTTTGATCAGAAATAAGGCATGTAATGGTTGTCCGATAGGATGTGGTAGAGTTACAGCTACACCTGAGACAGAGATCGGAGAAGGACCAGAATACGAGACGATATGGGCATTTGGAGCAGATTGCGGTATAGATGACCTTGAAGCAATCATTGAAGCTAATAATATCTGTAACAAAGAAGGATTAGACACCATCTCTATGGGTACTACGATCGCTTGTGCGATGGAACTGTACGAGAAAGGGATCATGCCTGAAGATGATACAGATCTGGAACTAGAATTCGGTAATGCTGAAGCTATGGTTGAGGCAGTAAAGAAGACTGTGAAGAAAGAAGGAATAGGAAAATTGCTTGCAGAAGGATCTTACAGATTGGCTGATCATTATGGTCATCCAGAGTTATCGATGTCATCTAAGAAGCAGGAGTATCCTGCATATGATCCAAGAGGAATCCAGGGCATTGGATTAAATTATGCCACGTCGAATCGTGGAGGATGTCATGTAAGAGGTTATACGATTTCTCCAGAGATATTGGGAATACCAGAGCAGTTCGATAGATTATCAACTGAAGGGAAACCAGGATTGGTCAAAACATTCCAAGACTTGACAGCAGCGGTAGATTCCTCAGGAACATGTCTATTTACGACATTCGCTTTAGGTGCTGAAGATATAGCTGATTTCATGACCACGATAACTGGAATAGAATATACCCCTGATGACATAATGACTCTTGGTGAAAGAGTGTACAATCTAGAGAGGATGTTCAACTATGCTGCAGGAGTAGGACCAGAGGAAGATAAATTGGCACCAAGGTTGATGGAAGAACCGATACCAGAAGGTCCATCAGAAGGACACACTTCGAAACTGGATGAGATGATCGAAGATTACTATACTGCAAGAGGTTGGACAGAAGAAGGAGAGTTGACCGAGGATAAGAAAAAGGAACTTGGATTAACCTCTTAAACCTTTTATTCTTTTATGAGTTGAAAAAATGGATGCAGAAGAGAAAGCAATGGATGTTATATCCAGAAATGAGGATGTTAATAGAATTGTACCACTTTTAAATTCAATACAGGAAGAAGTTGGATATATACCTGAAGAGGGCCTGAAAGAAGTTTCACGTAAATTAAATATTCCTCTATCTCAGGCATACAGCGTGGTACGTTTTTTCACTGATTTTTCATTAAGACCGACCGGTAAATACAAGATAGAGGTCTGTTCAGGGACTGCATGTCATGTAAAAGGAGCTGAGAAGATCCTTGATCAACTATCACGTAAATTAGGTATAGAGGAAGGAGAAACAACTGATGATGGGATGTTCACCTTGGAAACTGTTAGATGTATCGGATGCTGCAGTATCGCTCCTGTGATCAGGATAAACGAAGAGGTTTACGGAAAACTGGACCAGGAAAAGGTAGTTAATATTATAGATGAGTTAAGAGAAGAGGGGGGAACAGGATGAAACTAAGCACACCCGATCTTGAATTGAATAGGTTGAACAGTATCGATGAGTTGATTTCCTACAGGGATAGGCTGAGAGAAGAGAGAGAGAAGAAAACAAAGGTGATGATATGTGCAGGGACTGCGTGTAGATCATCTAAATCTAGAGACCTTATAGGTAAGTTCAGAGACGAGCTGGATAAGAACGATTTGGATGATGTAGAAGTAAAGAAGACTGGCTGTATGGGATTCTGTGAAAAAGGACCAATAGTAGTTATTGAACCTGAAAATATATTTTATACAGAAGTTACAACGGATGATGTTCCTGAGATCGTAGAAAAAACTTTGAAGGATGATGAATTAGTCGATGACTTGCTTTTTGAAACTCCTGATGAAAAGACGATAGTAAAGGAAGATAATATCCCATTTTTTGGAAAACAGAAGAAGATAGTTCTTCGATTTAACGGAGAGATCGACCCAACTAATATAAATGAATACATCAAAGAGGGCGGTTATACAGGCCTGACCAATGTTCTTCAGGGGATGGAACCAGAGGAAGTTATACGATCTGTCAAAGATTCAAAACTTAGAGGAAGAGGTGGAGCAGGATTCCCGACAGGGGTCAAATGGCAGCTTACAAGAGAATCAGATGCTGATGAAAAATACATAATTGGAAACTGTGACGAAGGTGATCCTGGTGCATACATGGATAGAAGTACCATCGAAGGAAATCCACAGCAGGTAATAGAAGGGATGATTATCGGGGCTTTCGCTATCGGTGTCGATAAAGGTTTTATTTACATAAGGTCAGAATATCCATTAGCTGTAAAAACACTAGAAGAGGCTATCAAGCAGGCCAGAGAATTGGGTTTACTGGGAAAAGATATACTCGGTACTGGCTTGGATTTCGACATAGAAGTGTTCAAGAGTGCAGGTGCCTTCGTATGTGGAGAAGAGACGGCACTTATGAAGGTGATAGAGGACGAAGTCGGTGAACCTGTACCTAGACCACCATTCCCAGCTGAAGAAGGTCTATTTGAAAAACCTACGAATATCAACAATGTAGAGACCTGGGCAAACATACCCGTGATAATGGAAAAAGGTCCCGAGTGGTTTGCAGGGATAGGTACTGAACACAGTGGTGGAACTAAGGTTTTCTCTTTGACTGGTGATGTCAGGAATACAGGGCTCGCAGAAGTTCCTTTAGGTACCAGTCTCCGAGACATGATATACGAAGTAGGTGGAGGAGTACCAGGGAGCGGTTTCAAGGCAGTACAAACCGGTGGACCATCCGGTGGAGTGATACCAGAAGAGTATTTAGATACACCAATAGATTATGAAGATCTTGATAAATTGGGCTCTATTATGGGCAGTGGTGGTATGGTCGTTATGGACAATAGCACATGCATGGTAAATACGGCTAAATACTTCCTAGAGTTCAATCTAGACGAATCATGTGGTAAATGTACACCCTGTAGAGAGGGTATAAACGAGATGCTGAACATGTTGACCAAGATTGAAAAGGGGAAGTCCATTGATTTGGAATTATTAGATGATTTAGCAGAGTATACTCACGAAGCTTCGTTATGTGGTCTTGGACAGACGGCACCTAATCCATTGTTGACTACTTTAGATTATTTTGAAGAGGAATTTACAGAACATATGGAAGAACAGAAATGTAGAGCTGGGATCTGTAGAGATCTTATCGAATATCACATCACCGATTCCTGTATAGCTTGTGGTAACTGTATGGACGCGTGCGGTGATGATGCTATAATCGAAGGTGATGAGAAATATAGTATCGATCAGGAGCAATGTATAAAGTGTGGGGCTTGTCAGGAAAGATGTCCAGTAGATGCCATCGAGGTGATATGATGAAGGTAGAAATAAACGGAAAGGAGATAGAGGTTGAAGAAGAGAGGACTATCTTAGAAGTTGCTGAAGAACAGGGCATCGAGATAC
>CAYSTL010000105.1:0-5864 GCA_964433785.1 uncultured Thermoplasmata archaeon | reverse complement strand
CAGATGTCACTAATAAGAAAAAATTAATGTTGAACCGTGACCATGAAAATTTCTACATCAATAACATAATATTACCTATCAACTCCCAAAAAATATCATACAATTTTACTGCGATCGATAGCAGTGGAAATATAAACAGAACAAAGATATATCAAAAAGATGTCATTGATAAGAAACCACCAAATATCATCTCCATAAACGTATCCCCAGATCCATCTTATGTATATCTTGATACCAATTTCAGTTGTAAACTTTCTGATAATATAGACATATCAAATACATATTTATCTATTATAGGTCCTGATTATGAACTTAGAGATAATTATTCTATGAATTCAGATTCAAATAAAAATATATTTTATCACTCTCAACAATTCATAAGTAAAGGTAACTACAGTTACAAGATATCTTCAGTAGATAGTTCTCATAACTGGAACACAACAGAAACAAAACCTCTCGATGTGAACCCACCAAAGATAGACTACATAAAAATTAGGGACAAAAGCAATAATGAAGGTTCAGTTGTAAAAAACATATCACTAGAAATAGAAGAAGGAACCAGGCTTTATGCGGCAGGATATAATAAAACCCATGGTTATCAGAGGGATCTCAAAGTCAGTTGGGCTTCTTCTAACAACGAAGTAATGGTTTTAGATAATGAATACTGCGTTTCAACGAACTGTACTCCCGCTGGTTATGGCTCTGGAAAAATTTATGCGATATATAAAGATATTCAGACTTCAGTAGATTTTGAAGTGATCGAGCCTCAAGATCCAAAGATAATAGGGGAAATTCCTGAATATAACTTAGAGGAAGATTTTGGAATATATCAGTTAAATCTATCACAATACGCTTCTGACATCCAGGACTCTAAATCTGCCTTAAAATGGTATATCACCGGATTGAATGAAAGTATCATCACATTAGCAGGAGAAAATCTCACTGGAAATCACGTACTAAATCTAATATCTCAGAAAGATAAACATGGTGATATGAAAGTCACCTATTGGTTGGTGGATAGTGATGGGAATAAAGTAAATCAAACAAGTTGGATAAACGTATCTTCTGAAAATGATCCGCCTGTTTTCGATGATTTTCCTAATCTATTCGTTAGATTTGAGGAACCTTATCCATTCGATTATGGTCCATATATAACGGATTCTGATGATCCAATCGATGATGTTGAACTCACTACTGATGATCCCTCCCATACTGAAGTCAATGGTTTCAAAGTGATTTACGAGTATCCAAAAGAGATGGTAAATGAAACTGTATATGTCACATTAAAAATTTCAGATGGTTCAGAGAGTAACAGTAGAGTTGTGAGGATAACGATCACTGCTGACTATCCACCAGAAAATGTCAAAAAGCTTCCAGATATCGTATTAAAAGAAAATGAAACAAAGAAAAATGTATTCGATCTTGATGACTATATACAAGATCCAGACAAAGATAGTCTATACATGAGTTATGGTTATACTCATCTAGACATAACGATTCATGATAATCATACTGTTGACATGAAAGCACCAAAATTCTGGAACGGTTTTGAAAAGGTAACATTTAGGGCAACCGACCCCTTAGGTGCTGTAAAAGAACAGACGATCAACGTGACTGTGACCCCTGTTAACAGTCCACCAAAAATGAAAAAATTACCACCTTTTGTTGTTCATTACGATCACCCCTATAATTTTGATCTGAGATGGTATATATCCGATCCAGATAACAGTATGAACGATCTTGATATAACTACTTCTAATCCCTCTAATATCACTGTAGTAGGTACGACTCTAAGAATGGTCTATCCTGAAAAATATGATTCGATGGAATATCCATATACTGTACCTTTGACAGTTTCCGTCTCAGATGGAGTAAATACTACCTCTAGAGTAACAAACGTTACTGTAACTGACGACTATCCTCCTAAGGTCGTGGTTCCTCTGAATGACATCATATTCGATGAGGATGAACAGGTGAAGAACGCTTTCGACCTTGATGAACACTTTAAAGACAGGGACAGCGAAACTATCTATTACACCGCTGGAAATGAAAATGTTATAGTAACGATAAATGATAATAACACTGTAGATTTCTCAGCACCTACCAACTGGTATGGCTCTGAACTCATAAAGATACGAGCTACTGATAGTAGAGGTGCCATAATAGAAGATACTTTCAAAGTGTTCGTCTTGCCTGTAAACGATCCACCGATCATAAAAGATATTCCTATACAGCAGGGAGAGGTTGGTGAAGATTGGGTATTGGATCTTGAGAATTATATATCAGATGTAGATGATGAAATGGAAAAGTTGACCGTGTCAGTAAACACTTCTCACATAATTGTTGCAGGTCATAAACTAATCTTTACCTATCCAAAGAAGCCGATGGAAGAATATGTACAGATCGGTGTAAGTGATGGAAATTTAGAAAATAATACTGAAATGAAGGTATCTATAGTACGATCAGACGACGAAAAAAGTAGATCGATCTTTGATTCACCTTATATATACACACCGATACCAATTCTTCTCCTGTTATTTGGGGTTCTATATTATATCATGAAAAGGGAATACACTGTTGATGATTTATTCCTGATACACGATTCGGGAATATTGATCACTCACACTGCTAGAGAGATGAGAGAAGAAAGAGATGAAGATATACTAGCAGGTATGTTCACAGCTGTACAAAATTTCGTTAAAGACGCCTTTGCAGATGATGAAGAGGAATCTCTGAAGAGAATGGAATATGGAAATAAAAAAGTATTGATCCAGAAAGGTGATAATATTACGTTAGCTGTTTTCTTCACAGGTGATGAGCCAAAATGGGCTCTAGAGAGTATGGAAAATTTTGTTAAAGATGTAGAGGAAAGGTATGAAGGAGATATAGAAGATTGGAGTGGTGACAGAGACGATCTTCCAAGGGTTGAGGATATGTTGGAATCTATGCTAGAAAAAGGTAAGTATAAAGAAGGAGATTGGAAGGATCAAAAATAACATAAAAATCTCAACTGTTTTCTAAAATCTCTTCTTCTATTTTAGTTATATATTTTTCCTTATTCTTTAAATCGACTTCATTTTCCTGCGCCACTAGTAATAGAGCTGTCTTTATGTTGATGTTGAGTTTATCCTGCTTTTTATTGACCTGAGCCATTATCTTCTGTTTATCCAGATCAGTTTTCTGAACGATCTCATCAAGTATCATTGGGAAAACATCTTCTTCCACTTCTTTTTCTAGAAGGTCTTTAGGAGGTTCAAAACCCATAGGTATCTGGATTTGGTTAAAATCAAAGTTAGCACTTACTATATCATTATCAATAGAAACTAATCCCGATTCTTCAGATATCTCCAATAATTTTCTAACCTCTTCGGATGAGAACCAACCTAAATCCGCAGAAGGAATATAAATAAAATCATTCTTTTCTATATTTTTCCCCTCACGCTGAAAAAGGAAAGATAAAGTCTTTTTCAATTGGTCTTGTATTGTATCGCCTCCTCTAATCCTAATATGAAACCAGATACATTTGGATGATCGATATCTTCGATTCTATTCTTATCAGATCCACCGATAAATACGTTATAATCACCTTCGGGCAGCATATCGAGTGTCCTTCTTTCGAATCCACCCTCTGAAAGATCAGCTATTACAAAGGTGTCTATATCCAGGTCAATTCCCTTTCTAATCATTTCTCTCAGTGACCATTTTCTAATTTTTTCAGAAGGTGATATTATATCTTCATCTATATCGATCCCCATTATCAATTCATCACTCATCTTGGCAGCTTTTTCAAACACTTCCCATTTATAGGCTGTTTTTGTTGAAATCACAGCACGTGTCAATCCAGCTATGAAAGCATCAGTAATTCCATTTTCATCCCTCGCACCAGTATCTCCCCAAACCTCTTTTCTTAAACTAAGCTCTCGGATCACATCTATCTGAGGTTTGTTTTTGTTTATACCGTCGATATCTAGATAATATATCTTTTCATAATCTGCTAACTCTTCGAGTATCTCATTCAAACTCAATACATGACCATTTTTAGAGTAATAATCATAATCTCCTTCTTCAACAATTACAGGTTCTTCGTCTTTAAATGATATAGATGGTATTATATCCATATTTGACCTTAATGATAAAGTGTTTAATAAAAGGATTGATTAGTTATTGTGGTAATGAGGAAAATCAAAGAGGTTAAAAAAGAAGATATATCTCTTATGGTCGATATCGAAATAGATTCTCTTGGCCCGATTTATGAAGAGGAAGATATAAAGTATGAAAAAGATCGATTGAAAAATTATTTAGAAGAAACCCTAAAAGAAGACAGGATGATAGTGATAGAAGAAGAAAATGAAGTACTTGGTTTCCTTCACTCTAGATGTTACAAAGACAATATATCTAGTAAGAAAATAAGAGACATACTGACTATAACGATACACCCTGATCATTTTGGAGAAGGTCTAGGTAAAGAATTGATGGAGTACGAAAGAAAAGATGCAAAAGAATCCAACGTCGATATCTTAAAATTAGAAGTCCTATCATCCAATCAAAGAGCGATAGAGTTTTATGAAAAACAGGGTTTCGATGAAAAGAAAAAGGTAATGACAGAAAAGATTTCTAAGGACAAGTAATATTAACGATAATAATATCTATCATGTTGACATGAATCGATTTATACATCCTCTTATCGGGTGGCTGGAAGATAATGATGATGTCCCTTACAATCTTGCTTCAAGTTCTATACCTGATTATGAGTTATCTACTGATAGTTCTATAGAGAGTGGACACGAACTAGGGCATGATCATGAGATAGAAGATGAACTAATAGAAAAGATATGCTCTTTCTATGACGAGGATGTTTACCCAGTTACGACCTTTGGTGCCCAGTCAGCCAATTTCCTAACGTTACTAACAATACTTGAAAAAGGATCAAATGTTATCATCGAGGACCCTACATACCTTCCGATTCAAAAGATCGCTGAATCTATGGGGAACGAGGTAAGGATATTAAAAAGAAAATACGAGGAAGATTTTAAAATAGATATAGAGGAAATCAAGGATAAATTCGATGATAATACAAAAGCTGTTGTTCTTACCAACCCACATAACCCTAGTGGATTATACACAGATGTAAAAGAAATGAAAGAGTTGCATGATTTTTTATTGGATAATGATGCCTATTTGATAGTAGATGAAGTTTTTAGAGATATTCTAGATGATACTGAATCTACGATTAGGTTGGGTAGGAAAGTGATAGCCACAAACAGTCTTTCAAAAGTTTATGGAATGGGAGGTATACGATTCGGATGGACAGTTACTAAAGACGAAGAATTAGCTGATAATATGTATTCTACTAAACTATTATCGATCACATCTACCTCATCCATATCAGAAATGGTAGCCCTATATGAATTAGAAAAGAGAGATAAAATCTTACAACATTCTAAAGACATCTCTGATAGAGGAAAGTCGATCGTAAAAGATTGGATAGAAGATAACGATCATATCGATTGGAAAGAACCACCAGGCGGAATAATATCTTTTCCAAAATTAGATATATCATACTGTACAAAGAAACTTGCTGAAAAAGCAAGAGATGAAGGAGTTCTTATATCACCAGGAAAATATTTTACAAGAACGGATAGGTTTAAAGACCATATACGATTAACATTTCGTGAGGACCCTGATATAATAAAAACAGGATTAGAAAAACTCTCTAAGGTGATAGATGAATGCAGATAGGAATATCTGAAAAAGGTGGTATAAAGACTAAATTGAAGATTGCTTTAGTTATTAATATAGGTTTACTGGCTGCAGAAGTTTTTGGTTATTTTATATCAAACTCACTTGCGTTATTAGGTGATGCA
>CAYSTL010000104.1:0-5892 GCA_964433785.1 uncultured Thermoplasmata archaeon | reverse complement strand
CCGCAGTGTCCGATACCTGTCTCCATCTCATCGGTGATACCGGTTATATTCTTCAAAGTCTCGAGAGTGAATCCGTTGAAACTGACATCTCTCAGCGGTTTGACTATCTCGCCATCTTCGATCAGATAAGCTTCTTGAGCGTTGAACTGGAAGGTTCCCTGTGCAGGACTGACCTGACCACCGGAAGAGGATTTAGCATAAACTCCTCTATCTACTTCTTCGAGCAGTTCATCGAACTTCATGTCTCCTGGTTCCATTATCGTGTTGCTCATCCTAACGAGTGGTTTGACTCTGAAGTCTTCTGCTCTCGCACCACCGTTAGGTTCCATGTCGAGTTTCCAGGCGTTCTCTCTGTCCAAGATGAAATCGTTCAAAGTTCCATCTTTCACCAATACTCTGTTCTTCGCCTTCGTTCCTTCATCATCGAATGGGAACGAACCGTATCCATCCATCGTCGGATCATCTTTTATTGTGACGATATCGGAAGCCACTTTCTTACCGATCTTACCAGCCAGACAGCTGTTTCCAGTTGAAACTAAGTCACTCTCTGCAGCATGACCGAAGGCTTCATGTGAGAAAACACCGGCAAGATGTGGGTCCATTATCAAAGACATCTTACCGCTGGGTGCTGATTCAGCTTTTAGTAAAGTTTCCAATCTATCGAGAACTATATCCTTATCTTCGTATGCTTTTTCAGTAATCTCGTAACCACCTGTTCCACCTATGCCTTGACTGGCTCTCTGTATCGTGTCGCTTTTACCTGTGACTATCATGTAAGTGACCAGTCTGGGTATCCTCATCTTGACGTGAGTTCCGTCGCTCGTAGCGATCTCTTTATTCACCAGGTAATCTCTATATCTAAGGTCTGTGGATCTGACGAAGTCCTTATCGAGATGACCTTCTAGGTCTTTAAGGAATGATATCTTCTCTTCAGTACTCACATCTAAGAAGTTCTCTTCCATAGGCATCTCGACTTCGTCCTGATGTGTTTCGACTTCTGCCAACCCGGTTTCTTCTTTCTTGTACTTATCACTTTTTTTAGCCATATCTAGTGATCGCTCAGCAGCATCTTTCAGGTTTGAAAGATCTGAGGTACCTACATTTCCCCACCCGTTGTCGTAAAGAACTCTTATCATGGCACCCTCTTCGCTACCACTCGTTACTTTTTCCATATCTCCATCTTTCAATGTGAGGTTGGTCCTTTCCCATCTTTCTTTTCTTATATCACAATAGGAAGCACCTTTATCCATCACATGATCGATTAAATCATTCAGTGACATCGTGTACCGTATTGGCTTGTTACTTAAATACCTTTCACACTCAAGGCAAAACTTAATAACAACCCCTCAAAATGAAGGCGCGTGTGAAAGTCATGGATTACGTGAAAATATCGGGGACTGACTTAGAAGTCTCTCGTATAGGCCTAGGAACCTGGGCTATCGGAGGTTGGATGTGGGGCGGTACTGATGAGAAACAGTCTATAGAGACGATTCATGCCGCTCTTGAGAAAGGTATCAATCTGATCGATACAGCACCAGTATATGGATTCGGTAGATCTGAAGAGATAGTAGGTAAGGCTATCGATGAGTATGTTGGTAAAAGAGAAGGTCTTATCCTATCCACCAAAGCAGGTATCGAATGGAAGGATGATGAAATATTTAGGAACGCTTCCAGGGATAGGATTTTCCAAGAAGTGGAAGATTCATTAGAAAGGCTTGGGACCGATTATATCGATATATACCATATACACTGGCCTGATCCTGAAACTCCTATCGAGGAGACCGCCAAAGCGATGAAGGAGCTTTATCATGAAGGTAAGATACGAGCTATCGGAGTGAGCAACTTTACACCCGAACAGATGAGGGAGTTCAACAAATACGCTCCGCTCCATGTGAGTCAACCACCCTATAATATGTTTGAGAGGGAGACAGAAGAGGAAATTTTACCATACTGTCTAGAGAAAGATATCCATATGATAACATATGGTGCATTATGTAGGGGTCTATTGTCAGGAAAGATGGACAAAGATACAACCTTCGAAGGTGACGACATGAGGAAAGCGGACGATCCCAAATTCAGTGACCCTCATTACTCACAGTACCTTGAAGCGGTCGACAAACTGGACGAATATGCTGATGACCGCTATGGTAAGGAAGTTCTGCATCTGGCTGTGAGATGGATCCTTGATAGAGGCGCTCACACTGCTCTATGGGGTGCTAGAAAACCAGAACAGTTGGAAGCAGTCGATGATGTGATGGACTGGAAGATACCCAACGGTGAGAGGAAGAAGATCGTCAAGATTATCGAGGAAACTGTGGAAGATCCAGTCGGACCTGAATTCATGGCACCACCAACGAGATCTGAGTTTGAAAATGAATAAAATCCATTATCTAATCATCCTTACCTTTTATATATCCGTAAATTTGATATGACTTTTACTTACTGTTAGCCTGATGCAATACGGATTCGAAGTTTCGGAAGATTTTGCTGAAAAGTTAGATAAAGAAGATCCATTATCAGAGTACAGGGATAGGTTCTATATACCGGATGATAAGATTTATTTGGACGGTAATTCTCTTGGATTGCTCTCTGAAGATGCTGAATCTTCACTCAAAAGGGTGTTAGATGAGTGGAAAGATTTAGGGATAGGGGGCTGGTTAGAAGGTGAGCAGCCATGGTTCTATTTTGCAGAGGAATTGGGTAGAAGATGCGCTGATTTAGTGGGTGCTGAGGAAGAGGAAGTCGTGGCTACAGGTACAACCACGGTCAACATCCATACTTTGATCAGCACATTTTATGAACCTGAAAACGGAAGAACTAAAATTTTAGCCGATGAACTGAATTTTCCTTCTGATCTTTATGCACTGGAAGGACAGATAGAATTGAAGGAGCTAGATCCAGAAGAAGAGCTAGTATTGATACCCAGTGAGGACGGGTTGACTCTTGATGAGGAACGGATCGTCGATCACATGACAGATGAAGTTGCCTTGATACTCTTACCATCTGTTCTGTACCGCAGCGGACAACTACTGGATATGTCTTATCTGACTGAAGAAGCTCATAAAAGAGATATACCCATAGGTTTCGACTGTTCTCATTCTGTCGGAGCGATCCCCCATAAATTTGATGAGTGGGGAGTGGATTTTGCCATGTGGTGTTCATACAAGTATCTGAACGGTGGACCGGGTAGTACAGCTTTCATCTATCTGAACAAGAAACATTTCGATAAGGAACCAAGACTGAAAGGCTGGTTCGGTTATGAGAAAGATAGGCAGTTCGACCTGAACATCGATTTCGAACCCTCTAAGAACGCCGGTGGATGGCAGATATCTTCACCAGCCATACTGAATTCAGCACCACTAGAAGGTTCATTTGACATAATCGAGGAAGCAGGGATCGATAAGATAAGAGAAAAGTCAAAGAAGATCACATCATATTTTGTTTATCTCGTCGAAGAACTCCTTTCAGAAGAACCCTATAATTTCAAGATAGGTACTCCAAAGGATCCTGAAAGAAGGAGCGGACACATCGCACTGATCCATGAACGGGAAGCCTTGAGGATAAATGAAGCATTGAAATCCATGGGAGTTGTACCTGATTTCAGACCACCAAACATCATACGATTAGCACCTATAGCTCTATACAACACATATCATGAGGTCTGGCAGGTCGTTCAATATCTAAAAAAGATAATTGAGGAAGAAAAGTACAGAGAGTTCTCTAAAGAACGGAAAGAGATCTCTTAGAAAACTATCCAAACACTTATCAATAGATTTGTAATACCGGATAGTATGAAAAAAGCTGTCATCCTAACAGATGAACATCTAGATCAATCTGCAGCGAAGACATCACACGGACTTTTGAGACATTCTGAGCGTTTTGATATCAGAGGTATAATCGATTCTAAATTTGCAGGAAAGACTACAGATAAGATAATACCTAACTGTCATAGTAAACCAATCTATCCCGATATAGATTCATTCTTAGAAAAAGATGAAGCGGATCATCTCATCATCGGTGTTGCTACGATAGGCGGATATCTACCGGATAATTTCAAAAGACATATCAAGGAAGGCATGAAGAACGGTATGGATATAATCTCTGGACTGCATCATTATCTGAGCGAGGATGAGGAATTCACTAGTTTAGCGGAAGAGTACGGTGTAGAGATAGACGATATAAGAAAATCACCGCCTTTAGATGAACTCCATTATTTCCAGAACAGGAAAGAAGAGATAGATGCTTTGACGATACCTTTCTTAGGAACAGACAGTTCCATAGGTAAAAGAACGGCTCTTTTAGAGGTATTAGAAGTCTTGGAATCGAAAGATGTGAACGTGTGCTGGGTAGCAACTGGTCAAACAGGTTTACTTCAAGGTTCAGACTATGGTCTACCATTAGATTCTATAAAAGGAGACTACATGGTCGGTGAGTTAGAACATCAGATCTGGAGAGCTTGGAAGAACGAAAAGCCTGATGTGATACTGATAGAAGGACAGGGAAGTATATCACATCCTGCTTATGTGTGCGGTTCGAGAGCAGTTTTGGCAGGAAGTCAACCTGATGGAGTGGTACTTCAGCACGCCCCTGCTAGAAAGTATAGGCATTATAGGGAAGATGAGATCCAGTGGCCTATGCCTACCGTGAAGCATGAAAGCGAACTCATCAAACTATATTCAGGTGCAGATGTCATCGGTATCGGTATCAATCCAGAAGATCTGACTCAAGAAGAAAAAAGAGAGTATATAGAAGAGTATGAAGAGAAGTTCGGAGTACCTGCAGCGGACGTTTTCGAAGAGCCTGAGAAGATAGCTGATGCTATAATCGAATTGGTCAATCGATGAATTCAGCACCTTGATTGTCAGGTTCGGCTAATTTAACATCTGCTTCTATTTTCTTTTTATCCAGCCATCTTTCTATCTTGGTCTTGGCACTTTCACCTTTTTCTTCGTTAGTGATTCCGTAAACTGTCGGTCCCCATGAACTCTGTCCTGCCCCGAAAGTCAGTTTTTCCAATTTATCTTCTATGTTGATAACAGCTGGGTGGAATTCACTTCCCTGTTGACACGAGGAGAACGATTCTCCTACTTGATGCTGGATCTCAGTGATATGCTTCCCGAATTCCTTATAATCTCCAGTTTTTACAGTTGGAAGCACCCCCATGACTATGTTATGACATATCTTTTCAGCGAATTTACTGTCAGTTCGTATCTCGTCCATGATGGGTTTTTCCTCTTCCTCATCATAACTCTGTTCTATCTTTGGACAGATCATCAGGAATCTCCAGTCTTCGCTGATATCATAATGTGCTGTGATGGGTGGTATCTCATCTGGGAACGATTTGCCACCTTCGAGTATGAAACCACCTCTATCGAATCCATAAGTACCTATGGCTGAATATCTTCCTCGACCTACGATATCTGCAAGTTCTCGAACTTTGAGATCATGATCACTCAGTCTTGCTACACCTGCACCCACTGCTAGCTTGAGCTGTGTAGTTGATCCAAGACCCATATGTCTAGGAATGCTTTTTTCGACTTCGATCCTGAAGTTATCACTAATATCTAGCTTGTTCTTCATCGCATCGTAGGCAGCTTTGATATCGGCAGCATTTTCTTTCGTAGCTTTGACAGAGAGATGGTCGTTCTTCTCTATTTTGATCTCGAATCCACCCTTGACCATCACTCCCAAGGCGCCATATTCTCTCGGGAACTTTCTGCTGATATCTATTATACCCATGTGAAGCCTTGTAGGTGTCTTTATTATCATATATCCCTCTCCAGATCCATAAGGTATTCATCTACTTTTTGCTTATCTATATCTATACCTAAACCGGGTTTCTTCGATACGTGTAACAGTCCATCCTTGAAGTCTAGACCGGTAGCTATATTA
>CAYSTL010000103.1:0-6005 GCA_964433785.1 uncultured Thermoplasmata archaeon | reverse complement strand
AACGTTTCAAAAATTTTAAAAGAGTTCAATCTATATAGTGGTCAACTAATTAGAGGGCTAAGGATGATAAAGAAATTATTTGTTGTCGCCATCACAATCTCTTTGTTATTTACTGTGATGCCTGTAGAGGGTGGAAGTGAGGTAGTGGATGAAAAAGAAGAAGAGGGTCTCCAAACTGCTCAAGAGATTCATGATTGGCATGATCTTAATAATATACGAGATAAGTTAGACGATGATTATGTTCTGATGAATGATCTCAATAAAGATACCGAAGGATACGACGAATTAGTCAATACTGATAATGGTTGGAAGCCGATAGGTAATTTTAACGATCCCTATAAAGGATCTTTCGATGGTAACGGGTACGAGATAAGCGATCTTTTTACGAACCGCTCCAAAACTAACTATGTAGGGCTATTTGGAGCTCTTGGTCCTGGAGCTGAAGTTACTGATGTAGGACTCATCGATGCAGATATGAGAGGAGACGATTACGTAGGCGTGCTAGTTGGAGATACCCGCGGCACGATGTTAAACTCGAATGTAACCGGTGACGTGAGTGGAGACGATTATGTAGGTGGGCTCTGTGGATATAACAGTGGCAGGGTGTCCAACTCCTCCGCAATTGGAAATGTGAGTGGAACGGATAATATAGGGGGCCTTATCGGATCTAACTGGGACACTGTTTCCAACTCATATGCCACCACTGATGTTAGAGGGAACAGGTCAGTAGGCGGACTCGTTGGATATAACAGTGGCAGTGTGTCCAATTCATATTCAACCGGCAATGTGAGAGGAAAAAGTGGTGTTGTGGGTGGCCTAATAGGAGGGAATCTAGCATCTGTAGAGAAATCGTACTCAACTAGTAACGTTAACGGAACCGACTTTATGGGCGGACTCGTAGGAGCGAACCTGGCAGCTATAGAGAATTCATATTCAACTGGTAACGTTAACGGAACCGATTATACTGGAGGCTTCGTTGGAATAAACAGAGATGGTGGGATGGTGAAGGACTCGTATTCAACTGGTAACGTGAGCGGAATCGATTTGGTGGGCGGACTCTGTGGAAGAAATAGTCGTAATGGAATTATAGAGAGTTCCTATTCGAAAAGTGACGTTATCGGGAAAAAAAGCTTGTCAGGAGGACTTGTTGGAAGTAACTCTTATGGCACAGTTAATAATTCGTTTGCAAGAGGTAACGTTAGCGGAGGAAGAGAGGTAGGCGGACTTGTTGGGAGTAACTATAATAGTAAGATAAAAAATTCTTACGCTACAGGCGCAGTCACCGGAGAAAAGAGGCTAGGGGGACTAGTGGGATATAAATTAGAAAGTTATGTTTACAACTCTTTCTGGGATATTGAGACTTCGGGAATAAATGAAAGTGATTCCGGTACAGGTAAAACCACCGCCGAGATGAAGAACGTTGTAACTTTTACAGATATTGATTCTAAAGGGTTAAAAGAGCCATGGGACTTTGTTGGTGATCCTAACGACGACGAAAGTGGTAATAATATCTGGGGGATGGCTGAAGATGGAAACATCAATGACGGATATCCATTCTTGACTTGGCGATATCCTGATTTAAAACTATCTAAACTGACTTTAGATATCGAAGGAGAAGGGTCAACCGGACCTTCTCAGGGGACTCATACCTACGAAAATGGAAGCGTCGTAACTATAGACGCTAAACCAGCAAGAGGGTGGGAATTCGTAAAGTGGACTGGAGATGTAACAGAAACCGATTCAACTATAAACATAACTATCGACAGCAACAAAAGTGTGAGGGCTGTATTCAAAAAAGTAGGATATGATCTCACTATAAACACAGAAGGAGAGGGCAATGTTGATCCATCAGAAGGTATACATACCTATCAAAAGGATGCTGAAGTAACTATCGAAGCGACACCTGCAGATAACTGGAAATTCGTCAAATGGACCGGAGATATATCTGGGACGAACAATACTGTAACAGTAACTATGAACAGCAATAAGAGCGTGACAGCAGTATTCGAGAAAATAGTAGAATACGATCTTACCCTACATGTCGACGGTGAAGGTAATATTACTCCAACAGAAGGTACTCATACTTATGAAGAAGGTACCATCGTTAATATAGAAGCTACACCAGCTGATGGCTGGAACTTCGTCGAATGGACTGGAGATATGTCTAGAGCTGATACTACCATAAATATAACCATGGACAGCAACAAAAGTGTGACTGCAGTATTCGAGGAAATAGTAGAATATGACTTTAATATAACGATCAAAGGAAAAGGATCAGTAGATAAAGATCCAGATCAAGAGTTTTATGAGGAAGGGACAGTAGTGACTTTGACCGCTGATCCAAAAGATGGTTGGAAGTTCGTCAAATGGACTGAAGATGCTACCGGAGATAGCAAGACGATCAACATAACGATGGATGACGATAAAGAAGTCACAGCTATCTTCGAAAAAAAGGAAGACAATAGTGGTGGTACAGGCATTTCCGGATTCACATCGACTCTCATCTTATTGGCAGCAGTCATAGCATTGGTCGTTTACTACAGGAAGAAACGATGACTATCAGTGAATAATAGAAAATCGGTCACAGTTAGCATGACTTGATATATACCTTTCTCAAGTTTCATTGTCAAAATTCTAGTGAAATAATAAGGATTCAAAAACTGTTAAATTTCTTTCTATATACCCATAATATGATCAGCACCATAAAACCTATCGATGCTATCACAATAGGAAGTACGTAGTCATCCTCAGTTTTAACCGATATCTCACCAGATACATTCCCTTCAAAACTTTTTTCTTTAGCACCATCGAACCTACCATCTTTTAATTTTATCTTAAATTCTTCTCCTTCTGGGTCGAAATCAACTTTAAATTTTACCATTCCATCTTTGTCTGTTTTGTTAGCCCCTACTGTTTCTTCTCCATGTATCAGTTCAACCTTTACACCTTTCAATCTGTTCCCTTCTTGATCCTTTATAGGACCTACCGTAACCTCTCCAGGCTTGATTGTAACTTCGATACTATCAGTATCCGAATTCTGTGATAGATCGACCACCCTCAATGTCACTAGATAGATTCCAGGTTCATCAAAAGTATAATCAAATTTCTTGCCTTTATATACACTACCTTGGATATTCCACAGATAATCTTTGATATAGTAATTATCAGTGGATGAAGAACCATCGAACGTGACGGTTTGATCAACTATCGCTGTGATATCGTTTCCTGCGTCTGCCACAGGTGGTTCCAAATCTTTTACAGTATAAACGAGGGAAACGCTGTCTGTGTTTCCATCGATATCTTTTACTTTAAGATTTATTATAAAGGTCCCAAGAGTAGTAAAAGTATAATTTATCGTTTTTCCTAAAAATATCTTATTATCGAACTTCCAGATATATTCACTTATCCCATAATTATCGGTGGAGTTGCTGGCATCCAATTTCACCTTTTCATTTATAGGGACAGTTCTATTACCTCCACCTTCTGCCACAGGTTTGATGTCATCACTGACTGTATAAATTTTGATCACAGAGTCCCAGTTTCCAGAGTGATCTACGACAGCTAAAGATACCTTAATATTTCCTAATTCGTTGAAAGTTACATTTACGGTACTTTTATTGAATTTCTTACCATCGATATCCCAATAAAAATTCTTTATCCCCCTGTTATCATATGACTCCGAAGCATCAAATGTTGTATTTTCGAAAACTTGTATTTTTTCTATATCTTTCATTTTTATCGTAGGAGAGATATCATCTACGATAGTATAATTCTTTATTTGAGTATTAACTATATTTCCAGAAGTGTCTTCAGCTTTAAATTTATATCTAAATTCAGCTGCGTTAACTGGTACTTTGATCTTGGATTTGTACCTGTTTTTATAAACATTGTAAAACATAGATTTACTTTTATTCCCATCAATCCAGTATACAACTTCAGCATTTTCAACCGCCGCGTTATCATCTATTTCAGCTAAAAAAGTGTACTTATCATCGTTTTTGATGGTTTCAGATGACAGATCAGTGATATTCGGTGACTGTTCTTCGTAGGTTGTGAAAGAAAACTCATAGCTCTCATTTGAACTTTTATTTTTGAAACTGTAAGAAGTGATCCGATAAGCTTTCTTTTCTCCCTTCTCCCAATCATCATGAGTCCAAGTGACCGTATCATTTTCAATATTCGTGCTGGAAAAACCCTGGAATTCGATGTTACTCGACTCATTATCTCCTATTAGCTCAATTGAAGGTATATCAGTAGTATCTAAACTACCTTTAAAAATTATCTTTATATTCTCATTCAAACTTACATTGTAAGAATTAGGAGTCGGTTTAACAGTTTTGATCTGTTTAGGGTAATCCACCACATCCCACGGTTTAAATGGTTCTGCGAGAGGATACCTATCCATATTATCGTCTTTTTCCCTATTCGTAGGTATATAATATGGAGAATCTATTATCCCATCACCATCGATATCCTTTTTATCAAATTGACTCCAGTAATTACCACCCGATGGGTATCCATCGTCCCAAGTATTGGTAATAGGCCATGTTCTATCCAACCAGTCAAAATACCCTACAGACCTTTCTGTATAACCATTTGCTTCTGCAGGATATTCATTTTCATAGAAATTGTTGTGGTATATGTAAGAATAGGATACATTAAATAAGAACATTCCTATTTCGCTATACGATATGGTATTTTGAGTTATTTTACATTCTGACATATTTTTAAAATACATGCCATTGTATTTCCCCATTATTTCATTTTCTTTTATGATAATATTACTGCCTCGATTTCCTATAATTCCACCAGTAAATATTATTTCATATAGATTATAATCTTGAATAATATCTTTAAAGAGATTATTACAAAAATATGAATCATTTACTTCAACAAACCATAAACTTCCTTTATTGAATTCACAATCTGTAACAGAAATATTCTCTGAAGATTCTATATTGATCCCGTTGTAAGCTGTATTCTCTCCAGAAATATACTCAAATGAAAATTTACTTCGAATAATAGATATGTTTTTAGAGGAATGTATCAGTATTCCTGGTGTAAATTTAAAATCCAAATCATGGATAGTAAAATTACGACAACCCACCAGTATCAATTCCCCAACATCCTCTTTTATTTCCATATTCGATTTATTCTTATAATATAATATGGGTTTATCATCGATAAAATTTGATTTGATATCGTGTGAGCTGAAATATTTAACGGGTACATCGAATCTTATTTTACTAAAAAATTTTATTCCGGAGTTTGTGAAAGAATTATTGATAATATCAAAATTCGTTGAATATAGTAAATTGATTCCCTCTGTTTCATTTTTTATTGTATTACTAGTTATTTTACAATCCTCTGAGAGAAAAACTCGTATAGAGGTGAAGTAATGAGAAAATATATTATTCTTTAAAAGATTATTTTCAGAATGCTTTAAGTTAATACCAATAGTGGAAGAACTTTCAAATAGTTTATTTTTTATCAGATTACCAACAAATTCATTATCATATGATTTGCTAACAAAAATTCCTGTTCCACTTCCCGCTGATTTGTCTGTATTTATCACGTTATTTAAGATAGTCATGTTATTAGAATTTGTAAGGCTGATCCCATCACCAATATCAGTAAAAGTATTGTTCTTGATGACACCGTTTGCAACTGATATAAAATCCATTCCTATATTGGCATTATGAAAGATAGAGTTTCTGATGATAAAATAATCCTTTACATCAGAGATGAAAACACAGGAAGAATGATCTTCTCCATCGATCTCTATATTTTCGATAATCCATGGATCACTTTCCGACCCATCACCTGACCAACCTAGATTTTCTGCATATTCAACAAAATCTGAGTGAGATTTTATATTTATTGGATCATAAGGGCTTGTTTTAAACCACCACTGATAAGATTCTCCTTCATATCCGCTTTCATTAACATATCCGCTTATTCTCAATGTTATATTCTGATTTATTTCCCAGGGATCGTGAGACCAT
>CAYSTL010000102.1:0-6091 GCA_964433785.1 uncultured Thermoplasmata archaeon | reverse complement strand
CTAATCATAACCCCGCTTATGAGCGTTTATTATCGCATGCAGTATCAAACCGGTCATACAGGCCACCAACCCTCCAAAGAACAGTAGAACAGATAGAAAAACTGATCGTATAGGCCATATCCCGACTTCGTTGTATATCGTGACAGTCCTTAATCCCATATATATTCCAAGCAGAAATGCTGTAAGTCCAGGAACTCCAAATGAAAGTAAGCTGTGTTTTGTCTCTATATATCGTATTATACTCCCTAGTACACCGAAACCATGTTTTACTGGATTTTCAGTTGAAGTATCGCCGGTATAGTTAATAGAGATAGGAATCTCTCTGATATTTAAACCAGCATCCTTCGCTTCCATCAATATTTCAGCTGAAGCACCCATACCATTCTCTCTTGGATTGATCTTCCCTAGAGCCGTTCTGGAGAACGCTCTAAAACCCGATTGGCCGTCAGTGATCCTTTTGACTTTACCATCTGAATCCATATACTTTATACTGCTAGTACTCAATCTAGTTAGTAGTTTGATTCCGATTCTTCTGTATATTGGTACACTTTTTGTATCATCTATATTTAGAAATCTAGAACCGATAGTTATATCAGCTTCTTCGTTCAAAATTTTCTGGATAAGATCAGGAATCTTATCTACAGGATGCTGACCATCTCCATCCAACAATATTAATGGTAGTTCACCATCATCTCTAGCATGATGAATCAATGTCCTCAATGATGCACCATAACCCTTGTTCATGTTATGTCTTATCACACTAGCCCCTGCTTCTTCTGCAAGAGCAGCTGTCTCATCCGAACTGCCATCATCAACCACCACAACATCATCAACGTATCTTTTAGCCTTCAATACAACACTAGCTATGGTACTCTCTTCATTAAAAGCTGGAATACCAACTAGAGCTTTTATTTTACCTTTAGTTCGAACTATATCTTTTGTCTCAGATACCGTATCATGCTCTACAGTATTGATTTCATCATAGGCGAAAACATCCGCCATAGCATTTTCCATTTAATTCACCCCCCTCTTAATATAACGAATAAATCACATTACAAGCTGTGATCTACTTCCATTTTCTAGATACACAAAATTGTATCTAGGACTAATTCTCCATCTTTATTATTACCCCCTATCTATCATCAAAGAGTATTCAAACCCTTTAACCATATAATTGTTTCAGAAAGCTAAATAGTTTTCCCTATATATTTCATCTATATTCCTCTTGATATCTTTTACTACATCATGAAATTTTTTTAAATCATATGTATTTTCAAAAAATGTAAGTTCATATGTTTCAGGATCAAAATGCCTTATCATCTGTTTTACATCAAGATTAGGTATAGAACTTCTTTCGAACACATTATTTTCTAAGATAGGATCTTTTTCTGTATTTTCAAACCATTCCCTTAAACCTCTTCCTAAATTCTTTCTTAATTTGTTTTTATTTATCTCTGAGTAGTCCCCTAGTAACATTTCTAACCCACTTACTTCGATATTATCTTGACTATTTTCTATCAGTTTTTTGATTTGATCTAATAACTCCAAGATATGCTCTCTTGTGTAAATTAACATACTCAGAGAATACCAGATATCACTTTCATCACTTTTTACTATGGCAACTTTAAGATTATCAAAAGCCTCAATAAAATTATTAGTCACCATGTCAAGCTCCAAGATCAGAGCAGATCTCAGTTTGTTTTGACTTTTATTAGTCCCCTCTTCATTCCTACCAAAGTTTTTATTTATTATCTTCATACCTATATTATCTATTGTGTAGTTCAAATTATCCTCCCCCCCTAAAGGTTTAAAATTGGTTCTTATCTACATACTTCGAGATACACTTTAATAGCCTTCGCTATTTCCTCTCTCAGCCTATTCTCATCGCCAATTCTAGGCTCGATTCAACTAGAGAGATTATGTGTAATGATGAAATCGTCTTTTATTCCCCCGATTCAAACCCTCTAAGTGTAAATATAATCCGTGTTAATAAATAATCTTTCCTATAAAATGGTTATAAATTATATAGAATTCTTACAACATTCTGATACAATTCTTGTACAAATTCAATTATCTTATATTTGAATTTTCTATGTCCTATGGATGGTTCCACCTGGAGAGAATGAGTCCTTTTACCTCTTCCCCCCCATTTTTATACGGTTCTAAAGCCCAAGAGATGCCCTCTGCATCACTTTTTTCTTGACCGAACAAAGGTTTATCATTTACTATCCTTCCATTCCCATCATCTATCACTTCATTGAATATCTTCTTATTCTCTTCATTAGGAAATATATCAAAGTGATTTTTTCCTATCAGTTCATCCTTATCATAATCCGTCTTTTCCACATAATTAGAATTTACATAGACGATATCAAAATCTTTGTCAAGATAGGCAAACAATATCTTAGAATGATGTTTAAGAGCGTTCAATATCTCTTCCTGCTTTGTCTCTTTTGTTACATCTCTCATCAATATCGAATATCCTTTGTGCTCCTTTCCATCTAGAAAAAAGTAGTTCATCGTAAGGATTATTTTACGTTTTTCTCCAGATTTCGTTTCTATATCCACCATCTTTTCTACTGGACCTTCAGATATCGATACTTCGTCATCGAGAACCTTTTTGAGCTCATCTCCTAGAATATGTTCTATTTTTTTCCCGATTAAATCTTCATCTCTATATCCTGTTATCTCTTCTGCGCTTCTGTTTAAAAATATATTATTTTTATCCTCGTCTAGGATTACTACTCCCTCGTGAGTTTGCTCAACAACTTTTTCATATAATTGTGGTGATTTGAAGACTTTTTTCAACTTCTTTTTCATATCTTTAAGCATATCGTAATTTTCTTCCAATTTCGGACTGATAAAATAGACCTGCCCGTAACCTTCTCCTGATGATTCTATGATCCCATATTCCAGCATAACGTCAACGTGATGTTTGATAGTTCTATAATTTAGGTCTAAAGTATTAGCTAATTGATTGAGATTGTAAGATCTTTCTCTAAGAAGTTCTAAGATCTTGATACGATTTTCTCCACCCTGCTGCCCCAGCATGAGGAAGGATAATTCCCTTTTGAATTCCGTCATCGTCTAAATCAACTATTTATATGCTTGATTCCATTATATAACCTTTTCCAAACTATATTTTTTTAAAACTTTTAACAAAATTTTTCATAGTTATATGATTGGGACTTTATCTTGTTTAGAATTGTTTCTAACATATTTTTTCATAAAATTTTCCAGTCTAAAGTCATAAAAATTTAATCTTTAACTTTTTTTAATTATCAATCCGGATCATAGTATGTAATACTAAATTATTCACATTTTTATTAAAATAAGTTTTAAATATGAGTCTTTATCATTATTAAAAGGGGGATAGATATTAACAGAAAAGAAAAGAAAGAGTGGGATGATATAACTTATACTTTTCTAGATGATAAAAAAATGATTTTGGACGCTGGTTGTGGTTATGGTGATTTTATCAAAAAAAATCCTGAAAAGACAATAGGAGTTGATTGGAACAAAACAGCAATAGAAAAATGCAGGGAAAATAATTTCAAAGTGATAAATTCTGATGTGAGAAGTTTACCCTTAAAAGATAAATCTATCCAAGGGATCAACTGCGCCCATGTAATAGAACACTATCTTCCTGAAGATGTTTACAAAATTTTAAAGGAATTTGATAGAGTGTTGGGCCCTAAAGGTATCTTGATCATCAGATCTCACCTTTTCACAGAGGATTTTTATAATTTATTTTCTCACGTTAAACCTTACCCACCTCATTCGATCACTAAATACTTGATACCTTACGAATCCGATTTCGAAATGACTTTTAAAAATATAAGTGACGAATATGAGGTGATATATGAAAAATTTAGATATGCTGGATTTCCATTGATGGGGTATAAGCCTACTAGAAAGATACTGATAGGTCTAGATAACTTGGGTGTGCCTTTGTTGACCAAAAATGGCTATATGTTAGTTTTTGAAAAAGGATAACTATCTTTGTACAGTTAATCAGTCCCAGTAGGTTTTCCTACTCCTCCGAAGAAACCGAAAACATCTGCTTCTAATTCTGTAATCTCAATAGTAACACTTGTCAAAATTTTTGATCCATCTACATCCATACTATGTCCAAAAATAGAAAATTTGTTTTCACTAACACCATCACTAAAATCATATCTGCTAATATTCTCAATCAGATAATACCCATCATTAGGTTTTGAATCTATCCAATCTGGTGTTGTAAAATCTTGACTAGTTGTTTGAGAACCATCAGCATAATTTAGTGTTATTGTATATTCAGCTGGATTTCCAGATCCAGCCCCTGCTGCTGAGGTGAAAATATGAATTTTGTCATAATTTTCATCAGAAACACCTGCTGTAACTTGATCACCAACCCCTTCAGCCTTCCAAGTGTTTTCTCCATCCCAAGCTAAGTTCACTTTTGGGTGATTTGCATCAGAACTAAAATCACCATCGTTGGGTAACCCTTTTGATGTTTCAGAGCCTTCTTCTTCAGCCACTGCTTGAGTAATAAAACCAGCCCATGAATCAAAAAAACCATCGCTCTCCTGTATCCCATCTTCTGCTTCTGATTTAGTAATTACAGTATCTGAATCATAGATATTTGAAAAATCCAGTTGTACAGCCTCTTTTGTGGTACTTATTATCGAGGATCCAGAAAGTATACTTGGCACAACTATCTCCTCATAGGTCGTAGTCCCGTGTTTAGGAGTTATCCTTACATCTAAGGTATCCTGAGGTCCAAGTGAGCCTATGACCGCTTGATTCAGTTCATCCTCAGCGATCAAATTTATTGTGATCTTGTACATATCACCTGGCTGGACATAGGAACTATTGTAATCATTATTTTCCTGCTTTAAGATCGGTTCCCATGCAAAAACCTCTTCATCCGCTTTCTTCTCAATATCATATGCAGCGGTAAGACTTGCGTCTTTATAATCACTCTGAAGTTGGATCAGGGTTTGAAGTAAATCTTGCGGACTTGAACCACCATAAAGGCCAACTTTTAGGTTTATTTCCTCTATATCATTACTTCCAAAATTTTCATAATTTATGCATGAATAATCCATGATTTTGAAAGCTGTAGAGACATCTAGAATAGCTTGTTCACCAGTTTTCTGAGATTGCTGTTGCAACTTGTTCACTGTGTCGATAAGAACATTGGAAGCTACCGCTGCTACTAGAACTATAGCTATGAATATCATCAATGTAGCGATCCCGTTTGCTCCTTCTTCTTTTCTTTTTAAGTTTCTCATTATAGTCTCTACCGAATGTGTTATACCGCATGAGAAACACCTTCATTTTTTATTATATATATTTAGTCATAATTACTTTTTGAAGTAATCAATCCTAACTATTAATTCCTATAATCTTGATTTATTATTATTCTTATCAATCAGATCATATTTCATTTTTCAATAATCAAAATCCAAAATAATGATGAAACTGTTACAATCAATAACTAATTTTAAACACAAATATTAATCAACTTTAAATATTATAATATATTTTCACGTATAAATCTGATGTTTATGAAAAAAGAAGAACTAAAAGATATCTTTATGGCTACTGCCTTCATATTTACCTCGATAATGGTATTCTTTACAGGTATAGCAGTAAGAGATGATATCATGACACATGGTACTGCACAAGATATCGCAGTTGTATTTTCTTTTCTAACCAGTATTACTATAATTACATATGTTTTTAAAATAAGAAAATCATCTTAAAAATACACACTAACTTATCGATCCTATATTATCCTTAGTTTTCTATACTAATATATCAAGACTGAATGCAGCATTTGTTCTTGCTTTCAATTCTCTTATAAAATCATCTTCATGTTCAGGAGTAAGATAGAATTTTCCACCATACAGTTCTTCAGAGTTAGATATTATCATCAATCCATCCCTTTTACCACCGAACATCGCGTAGAATTTACCAGCATCTCCACTAGAAAACCTGCCACCTATGAAAGATATACCTAATCTTCGTATAGAAGTTATTTCCATGTGAAATTCCTTAACTTCTTCTATAGATTTGTATGGTATCTTCTTTTTACCGAAGA
>CAYSTL010000101.1:0-6320 GCA_964433785.1 uncultured Thermoplasmata archaeon | reverse complement strand
GCTGCCTGTCTTGACGCCTCTATGAATTCTTCTGGACTGTATTCATCTTTGTAGGGTTCTCTTTCGTATGCATAATCTATGCCTCTAGATGAATTCACTATTGCTCCATATCCATCATCGTTGAAGCAGGGGATGATATCATCAGCTGTTCCTCCCTGTGCACCATATCCTGGGACTAAAAATAAAGCATATGGCATCATCTCTCTTAACTTCTCAGCCTCTTCTGGATAAGTAGCTCCTACTACTGCACCTACTGAAGAATAACCTCTTTCACCCGTGAGGTCTTCACCCCATTTTCCTATAAGCTCTGCCATCAACTCGTAAACTTTTCCGTTTCCCTCCACTGTTTTATCCTGTAACTCTCCTGAGGATGGATTTGAAGTTTTATCTAGAATGAAAATTCCTTTACCAAACTTTCTGCATGATTCCAAAAATGGTTTTATACCATCACTACCCAAATATGGATTAACGGTTATCATATCTGCATCGAATGAAAAATCTTTATCGCCCCTAGGCAGATCAACGTGACCTAGGTGAGCATCAGAATAGGCTTTAGCTGTGCTTCCAATATCGTTTCTTTTCACATCTTCGATGACTATCAAACCATTATTTTTAGCATATTCTATCGTCTTCTCCATAGCCCTTACGCCATGACTACCATATTTCTCATAAAATGCCATCTGTGGTTTTACTGCAGGGACTATATCTTTGACTGCATCTATCAGTCCTTTATTGAATTCTATTATTGCTTCTCCTGCAGCTTCAAAATCGTTAGATGCTAATTTCATGGCTTTCTCTCTTATATGGACTGGTATTCTGCCCATCCTAGGATCAAGACCTACAACAGAGGGATTCTTTTTTTGGTCAATCTCATACAATAAATTATCCGCTAAATTTTCCTTTAACATGGTAAACACCTATCTTTAAACCGTTATATACTTATGGATTTTAATGTTTCTGACTGTTCCATTTATACCTTTTGATAGAATAAAAAACTCTATCCAACTTCATATCTTTCCATTCCACAAAATCTTGTTCGATCTCTCTCTTTTCCAAACCTAATTTTTCAGCAACCCTCATCATCCTATCATTGAAGGAATAAGTTTTAAGTCCGATATTATCGATATTCGAATTGGTAAATAGGTAATCGATCCATAATCGAAGAGCGTCTGTACCTAGGCCCTTGTTCAATCTGTTATCCTCACAAATATCGATACCGATCAACCAAGTTTTTTCGTGCTTATCTTTGTAATATCGATTCACCCATCCAACGGCCTTATCATCTTTATCAGCAATAATTACTCTTCTTCTGGGTTCTTCTCTTTCAGATAAGTAAAGCTCCATAAATCTTACTTTGACCTCTTCTTCAGGAAGGGCTGTCATTCTTTTTTCCCAGGGTGCGTCATATTCCTTCCATTCACCTTCATTCATCCATTTCACGTAGTTATCTATATCCGATTCTTTCGCATCTCTTAATATTACCAAATCAGATGACCGGATCACGTTGATTTCTTCCATGGTTGTACATTATATAAATGATTATTGAACCTTTCTAAAAAATGTAGGTATTTTTGAGAAAAATATATAAATCATATACTTGTACGGCCATGCAAGTATGATAAGTAGGATAAAGTCCTACCTCTCGACGTTCACTTTATTCAACAAGAACGCAAAGATGATGCTTATATCTACGATCATCTATTCTTTTGGTAACGGCATCTTTAGAGTTTTATTTAATTTATATATATTAGATCTAGGTTTCTCAGGCTCGTTTCTAGGGACACTTTTAGCTTTGAATTTTGCCAGTGCAGGCATAAGTTCGATCCCGGCTGGTAAGGTGTGTGACATAATAGGAAGAAAAAGAAGTATGCTGATAGCTACTGGGATTGTTAGTGTAGCTATGCTTGTTTTAGTCACCACCGAGATAAAAATAATTTTGATGATCGTCAATGTTTTGAGGGGGACTGCTTATGCAATGAGAAGGGTTTCTAGATCCCCCTTTATGATGGAGCAGAGCGATAAGGAAGAAAGGATGCACCTATTCTCTGGAGCAGCTTCATTGAGGATGTTTTCAGGTGTTGGAGGTAGAGTTCTAGCTGGGATCTTGCCAGCATTGATGCTATACTATGCAGGTGTAGGAACTGATCTTCTTCAGAATAGGTACACGATGTTGATCAGTGTTTTATTGTTCTCTTTATCAATAATACCATTATTCAAAATAAAAGAAAAAGTTGTACCGAATAATAAGAAAGAATCACTCAAAGACCTTAAATCATGGATCAAATTGAAGCATCCAGGAACTGTTAAAAAGCTGTTGATCAATTCAGCTTTCATAGGGTTCGGTGCAGGTCTTATCGTGCAATATTTCAACGTATTCTTTGATCAATTTGTGGGCATGTCTACGTTCCAGATCGGAGTCCTCATGGCCGTAGGTAGGTCTACCATGGGTATCACGGTTTTCTTACTCCCAATATTGGTCTCGAGAGTAGGTAAAGTAAGGTCAGTTGTCATAACACAGATGGCTTCTTTACCATTCCTAGCTTTGATGACGTTTTTGAATTCTCCATTGGGAATAGGTGCTGCATATGTAGCCCGTACTTCACTTATGAATATGAACCATCCTGCATTCAATAACTTCATGATGGAAGTGACAGATAAAGAAGAAAGAGGTACTGTCAGTGGATGGAATTATTTTGCAAGAAGATTATCGAGAGGAGGCGGTGTTCTTGGAGGCGGAGCTGCTATCGATAGAAAGGCCTACATATTCCCATTCTACATAACTATGGTTTGCTATACCATGGGCTCTTTGTTCTATTTCTACTTCTTTAGAAAATTCAAGAAGGGCTACGAAGATGGAAAATGGATCGGTAATGATAGTTGATCGAGTTTCAATTCTGTAGTTTTTTTCTAGCTTTGCTGGCCCACTTTGGATCCTTTAGATACTCTCTGCCCACGGCAACTAAATCGACCCTATTTTCTTCGATGATCCTATTTGCAAATTTAGGATCTGTTATACCTCCTACACCGATCACTGGGACATCAACTTCCTGTTTTATTTTATTGGCTTGTCCGATGAAAAATCCTTGTTCTCCCTCTAACTTTTCAGGAGCAGAACCACACATATTTCCAGAAACATCTATTATGTCTACACCTATATCTTCTAAATCTTTAGCTAATTCGATTGATTCCTCTATATTTTGTCCGTTTGGATCAAGATCAGTAGAACCCAATCTGTAGAGTATATCTACATCACTTGTTTTATCCTCAATAGCTTTAACGATCTCCGAAGGAAATCGTATTCTATTTTCTAAACTTCCACCATACTCATCATCTCGATCATTTACAAGAGGGGAAGTGAACTGCCCTAAAAGAAAGCCATGAGCTCCATGGACCTCTACTCCGTCAAAACCAGCTTCCTCTGCCCTAACTGCAGCATCGACGAATGCACCTTTAATTTCTCCTATATCCTTTGAATTCATCTGTTTGGTGTTATCAAAATATCCTTCTGAACTTGATAGAGGTTTTTGACCGATGATATCTTCTTTTGATTTACCACCAGCATGGTTTATTTGGAGTACAGTCGGTGTATCGTTTTGGTGTAATTCATTTACCAATCTACTAAGTCCTGGTACAAGATCATCGTTGTATGAACCGAGCTGATTTGTACTCAACTTCCCGCTGGGATGTACGTAGGAATGTTCTATTATCATCAACCCTAGATCATCAGATCTTTTTTTATAGTGTTCTATCAATTCATCAGTAACTTCACCTCTATGGGTTGATTTTTCTGTTGCCATAGGAGGTAAGACTATCCTATTTTTCAATTTTAAATCATCGATATTTAAATTGCTGAATAAGTTTGCCATTTTTATCAATAGATAAACATCAGGATACTATATAAAAAATTTTTAGATGATCATCTGTGCTTTTCTCGAAGGTGCTTTCTAAAAGCCTTTCTATTTGTAAATGTTTGACCACAGGCTTTGCACTTATATTCCTCTTCAACCATCATGTTCACCCAAATAGAATGATAGGATAAACTACGATATATACTTTATCTTAAAGATAGTATCGATAGTAAGTTGTAAATACAAAAAATAATTTCAATTAGATGATGAAAGAGAGATATGAAATCCCTTTACTGTATGATCACCACACCCATGTATCACAATATGCTTCATTGATAGACTGTTTGAATATACAAGACATAGAAACAAAAAATAAAGCTGTAAAGCTGATAAAGGAAAGAGATGAGAAGCCAGTAATAGTTCTTGGGTGGAACAGTGGTAAGTTCTCGTTTGATAAAAATGAATTAGATCACCTAAAGCCCTTGATAATCTGTAATCTATCTTTCCATGGTTTTATGATTAACAAACCAGCTGAAAAGCTGCTAAAAGATTCCTATCCAGAGTTAGTTAAAAATATTGAAGATGAGGAATGGGTTGAAAGAAACCTCCCTAAGATATTACGTAGGATATCGGAGATAAAATCATGTACGAAAAGTAAAGTTGAAAAATTTTTTGATTCACTGAAAGAGAAAGGAATTTGGTTCGCTGAAGATATGCTTTTGACAAATGAAGAGACATTAGAATTGATAAAAAACTCAAGATTTTCAGATCGAACGAAATTTTGGGCTGATTTAGAACTATTCGATGAGATGAGTAGAAAGAACAGGGATGATATCGAAGGAGTTAAATTATTTACAGATGGAGCACTGGGTACGTCTACAGCAGCTTTAAAAGGTTACTACAAAGATGGCGGTAAAGGTATCCTTCTTCATTCTAAACAGGGATTTAAAGAAATACTGTTAAACCTTAAAGACAGAGTAGATAAAATAGCTGTCCACGCCATCGGCGATAGAGCAATCGAGCAGATTGTGAATGTTGTAGGCGAAATAGAAAGTAATAAACTTCCTGAGATCAGGATGGAGCATGTCCAGTTTATAAATGAAAACATTGCAAAAAAAGCACTTGATTTAGATATTACATTATGCATGCAGCCAAATTTTAATTCTGATTCTCTTGATTATTCTGACAGGTTGGAGGATGAGTATTTAAAACAAAACAATCCGTTCAGAACGTTGATAGATGATGTAGGATTCGAACCTGGAAAAAATTTGATATTTGGCTCAGATGGGATGCCACATGGTGTTGATTACGCGCTTAATTCATCTATTTTTCCTCCATACTATAAACAGAAGCTGACTTTAGATGAATTTAGAAAATGTTATTGTTTAGATAACAAAGATAATGGTTATATTGAAGTGAAAATCAATCCTAAACAAAAGGAGATCAAAACTGATGTGAAATATATAGAGTAAAAAATGTAAAATAACACATCTTGTCTATAAATAAAAGGAATAGATATGGAATCTGACATATTCATAAGTGGAGAAAGAATTGATTTGAGGACTGTTGAAAAGGATGATATTGAATTTTTAAAGAGTAACATAAATGATCCGAAAGTCAGAAAGGACCTTGGTCAATATAGACCTTATAATAGGGATAAGGAGGAAGAATTTGTTGAAAATATAGCTAGTGGAAAGGAAGACCAGGTACATCTTTTGATCACAGATTCCGAGGATGGAGAGAGAATAGGTGTGATATCACTCTTCGAAATAAATAAAAAATCAGGAAATGCTGAAATTGGTCTTTGGATCACACCAGAACATCAAGAAGAAGGCTTTGGAACTGAGGCGACTAAACTTATAGTCAAATATGGATTTGATGAGCTAAGGATGCACAGATTATCCGCTAGAGTTTTTGATGATAATCCAAAGTCAATAAATATATGGGAAAAATTAAATTTTAAAAAAGAAGGTATCATTAGAGAAGGGAGTTTTAAAGACGGAAAATACGTCAACGTTTTGATATATGGTATATTAAAAAAAGAATGGAAGAGTTAAGAATTGTTAGTATGATTTTTCAGTTCTTTTAGATCAAGTATGTTCCTCTTCTATATGTTTCTCTAATTCATCTTTCGATCTAAAAGTTTCTCCACATATATCGCAATCGAAAATAATATCGCGATCTTTCAATTCGTGTCCACCTCTAATTGATAATAAGCTTTCATTATTTTTAAAATTATCGTTAAAATTACTTTTAAATCTAAACCATTATATTTCAAGCAGATCAACTATAAAATCACTAGTTTTTTTCAATTGATTCAAATTTTTAGATATCAGATAATGATCTGTATGTGGATGAAGCATCTTTGGTTTTTCTTTTTGATATCTTTTTCCTCTAACCATTTGATCGCCTTAGATTCCTATAACATTAGTTAGTTGTACGTATAGATAAATAAACATTTGTGTTTTAAAC
>CAYSTL010000100.1:0-6330 GCA_964433785.1 uncultured Thermoplasmata archaeon | reverse complement strand
AGATCATCTTGTCAGCTTTGGATAATCTTACACCATCGATGATGCTGCCGTGATTCAACTCATCTGATATCAATACATCATCTTTTCCTACTAGCTGTGGAATCAGCCCTGCATTCACAGCGAAACCTGTTTGATAGGTCATACCTGCTTCAGTACCTTTAAATTCTGCGATCTTATCCCACAGTTTTTCATGGATGTCCATCGTTCCTGCGATAGACCAATCTGATCCGGCTCCTGCTCCATACTTTTCTATAGCTTCTTTTCCAGCTTTCCTAAGCTCTGGATGGTTGGCTAGATTCAAGTAGTTGTTTGAGGCCAGCATTATACATTCTTTACCATCAACTTCAACGTGGGCTTTTGAAGGGCCGTTCAAGTCCCTGATGGTCCATGTCAAGCCTTCTTCCTTCATCTCTTCATATTTTTCTCTTAAATATTCGGTTTTTTCAGTCATTTTATCGATCTCCTCTCTTAAATGTGATATTTATATCTGATATGGATATAGTATTAATATCCTTTATCTTAATTTTGCCTATTAAGTTTTCTCTTTTAAATCTTTCTAAGGTTCGCCCCAACCTCCTCCCCCGGGAGTTTCTATCCTTATCCTGTCATTTACAGATATTTTCTTAGTGACCTTACCATCTATTTCTTCTTTTGAACCGTCTCGGATCAAGATATTCTTTCCTCTACCACCAGGTTTTCCACCTCTGATCCCTTCTGGCCCCCTTGTTCTTCTTCCGGATTGAATAGATAGGGATGAATCTTCCAACACCTCGATCTCTCTGACCATTCCTTCTCCACCTTTATGTTTTCCATCTCCACCTGAATTATTTCTAATATGATATGCTCTAACTATCAGTGGATAATCATTTTCTAAAGCTTCTATAGGTGTGTTCTTCGTATTTGTCATGTGTACCTGGACACCACTCTCTCCATCTGATTCAGGGCTGGCACCAGCACCACCACCGATGGTTTCATAATAAGTAAAGTTATCATTTCCTATTATGAGATTGTTCATTGTCCCTTCGCTTCCCGCACAGATCTTTTCAGGTACAGCATCTCTCAACGCTTTCAATATCAATTCAACTACATTTTGTGAGGTTTCTACGTTACCTGCGGAGACAGCAGCAGGTGGTTTAGGATTAAGTAATGATCCTTCAGGAACCTTTATCTCAAGAGGATTATAGCAACCATTATTGATTGGAATATCGTCCGGCAGGAGACATCGGAGTACGTAATAAACGGAAGACATTGTAACTGGTTTTGGTGCGTTTATATTTCCTTCTACCTGGTCATCTGTGCCAGTGAAATCGAAAACGATCTCATCGTCCCTGATTTCTACATTGACCTTAAGGTCTACATTTTTTTCCCATTCCATGAAATCAGTGGCTGTATAGTTTCCATCAGGTAATCCTTCGATCACTTTTTTTGTCCTGGTTTCTGAATATTCTAAAATCTGGTCCGTAAAGACTTCATAATCATCGAGTCCAAATTTCTTAACTGTTTTGATAAACTCTAGAGCCCCCATCTCGTTAGCACCTACTTGTGCTCTGATATCTCCAACTCTTTCCTCTGGTGAACGAGCTTTCTTGATCATGTTTAAAGATTTACTGACAAATTCTCCATTTTCAATCAGATATTGGGGTGATATCACTATCCCCTCTTCATCCAGTGTCCTACTGTTTCCTGGCATCGATCCTGGGACATCGCCACCTACGTCGGCGTGATGTGCTCTATTTACTACATAACCCAATAATTTTTCGTCCATGTAAACTGGCTTGATCACTGTGATATCAGGAAGATGGGTTCCTCCAGCATAAGGATCGTTGAGTATTATCTGACAACTATCTTTGATATCGCATTCTTCTACCGCTACTTTAAGTGCACTAGGCATGGCTCCTAGATGTACAGGTATATGTTCTGCTTGGGCGAGCATGTCTTGTGAAGAGGTAAAAATTGCACAGGATTCGTCCTTCCTTTCTTTGATATTTGGTGAATAAGCACTTCTCTGTAAGGAAGCTCCCATCTGTTCTGGGATCGCCGTAAAACTGTGTTTCATGACTTCTATCTCTGTGGGACTTAATTTTCTCATTTTATCACATCCATGTGGATTATGCCGTATTCATCTACAGACCATTCCCAATCTGGTGGAACCAATATTGTAGAATTTTTATCTTCGATGATCGTAGGTCCTTTTCCATCCATACCCGGTTTTATCCAATCACGATAATATACTTTTGATTCTAACCATCCATCCTTGAAAAGACATTCTCTTTTATCCGGTGGATGCCTTTCTTCTCCAGGAACCGGAAAATTCTCCACAGCTTTTTTCTTCCTAATCTCCAGGTGGACCCTGACAACCTCAACTGGCGCATCTGAATTTGCATAACCATATTTTTCTTTATGCATTTTATGGAATTTTTCTTCTACATCCTCATCATATGAAATGTTGAGATGATAACTTTGTCCTTTGTACCTTAAACCGAGGAGTACGTTAACTTTTCCTTCCATCGCATCCTTCTTTAGTTCCTCTATCACTTCCTCGATCACTTCTTTGTTATCTAAGTCAGTGATAAGTGTCCTATGATAATCATGTACTACGTCCCCAGTTACCATCCCTAAAGCAGAGAAGACACCAGGTAAAGGAGGGACTAGAACTTTCTCGATCTCTAATTCTTCAGCTAGCGAGGCAGCATGAAGGGGTCCAGCACCACCAAAAGCTAGGATGGCAAAATCTTCTGGTTTCAAGCCTCTTTCTACGGTTATACCTTTCATAGTTCTAGCCATCTTTGAATTTACTACACGATATATCCCATGTAACGTTTCATCGAATCCTAATTCCAATTCATCCGATAACTCCTCTATCTTTTCACGAGTTTTGTCTACCTTAAGATCCATCTCACCTCCGAGAAAATATTCCGGATCTATATATCTCATCATCAGCAAAGCGTCTGTAACGGTCGGTTTTTCACCATCACGACCATAACAAACTGGTCCTGGTACTGCACCAGCACTCTTCGGCCCAACTCTTAAAACACCACCTTTATCCTTTCTAGCTATACTCCCACCGCCTGAACCTACTGTTACTATATCAACCATCCTCGATTGTACTGGGAAATCACCGATCTCACCTTCATCTTTCCATGAGATTTCGCCATTCACTATAGAAGCCATGTCTGCACTTGTACCGCCCATATCAAAAGTTACGATATTTTTAATACCTGTAAGTGAGGAAAGGAATTCAGCTCCAGCAACCCCGCCTGCCGGTCCAGAATAGAAAGTATCCACAGCCTTTACTGAAGAGGATTTCTCAAGACCGCCGCTCGATTTCATTATGTAGGGTTCTTGACCCAATATCTCAGTCAAAGAGTTGAAATAATATTCTATAAGAGGATTTAAATAAGCATCTAGCAACGTGGTCATGCCTCTCTCATACTCTCTAAATTCTCTAGATACTTCCGAAGAAAGCGAATAGTGATATCCTTTCTCTTCTAAAATGTTACCGATCAGTCTTTCCTGCTTTGGATTTTTGTATGAATGGAGTAAACATATAGCGAATGATAAATCGCTATCAACACCGTCTAAAATATCCTCTACAGATTCCCTTGTTACTTCTTTCTCGATTTTGCCCTCTGATGTAGTTCTACAATCGACCCCAAAACACTTTTCTTTTTCTAGAGGTGGTTTAGGTTTTTTCACAGTAAGGTCGTAAAGGTTGGGTCTTTCTTGTCTACCTATAAATAATAAATCCTCAAATCCCTTATTTGTTATGAAAGCTGTTTCAACACCTTCTTTTTCCAAAAATGCATTGGTTGCTACAGTTGTTCCATGAAATATATCTCCTGATATTTTCGTATTTTTGATTCCATTTGAGATCGCATTTTCAGGGTTACTCGGTGTAGATGATATTTTAAAATGTTTGACTTCATCTTCTATAACAACAAAATCAGTAAAGGTACCGCCTACATCTATAGAAATCGACATGAAGGGTCAAACGAGTATTCGATAAATAAGACTTTTTGATAAACAGCTAAATTAGTACATAAATTTTATATATAACGCCGTTAAATCAACGAAGCGCCGAAAGAGGTAAAAGAAAGATCGAAAAGCAAATTTGACATAAATTAACGCATAATGGTATATTGTGGTAAAAACGGGACAAAATATGATGGAAAAAGGATAAGTTTTATATACCTTTATGCACAATAGGACAAGTGTACAAAGATAAAAACGCTTCATATATCACGATAATCACCCTCCCTCCCTTTTTTTGTGAGGGTTTCACTTTTTTATCTTCATTTTTCATCATTTAGTGTGGTTTGCTATATTCTATATTCTCTTTGACAAACATTTTTATATAGTTTTCTCTTGATAGGGTAAGGTTTATAACCAAATGCTTAATTATGACGGTTGGTGAAAGAGAATGAAGCCAGGACAAATGGGATACGATCGCGGAATAACGGTCTTTTCACCTGACGGTAGGCTCTTCCAGGTAGAATATGCCAGGGAAGCAGTTAGAAGAGGAACTACTACCGTAGGTATCAAAGTAGAAGATGGTGTCGCCTTGGTCGTAGATAAGAGGATATCTAGTGATTTAGTTGAACCAAGTTCTATTGAAAAGATCTTCAAAATTGATAAAAAAATTGCATTAGCTACTTCTGGACTTGTTGCTGACGCTCGTGTTTTAGTAGATTATGCCAGAGTTCAATCCCAGGTTAATAGAGTATCATATAATGAAAGGATTGACCTTCAAACTCTTGTAAAGAAGATTTGTGACTATAAGCAGACTTATACTCAATACGGTGGAGTCAGGCCTTTCGGTACTGCTTTACTCGTAGCAGGTATGGATGAAGATGGTGCTCATTTGTATGAAACAGATCCAAGTGGCGCATTTATGGCCTATAAAGCAGGAGCAATAGGCATGGATAGAGAAGAGGTCCAGGAAGTATTTGATCATGAGTATAGAGATGATCTCACTTTAGAAGAAGGCATTAAATTAGCTCTGAAAGGTTTAAAAAGAGCCAGTGAAGAAGGACTAAAAAGTGAATCTTTAGAAGTGACAGTTATCAGAGAAGAAGAAACCTTTACAAAATTAGGTAAAGAAAAGATAGAAGAATATCTCGAATCTTTAGAAGAGTGATAGATCAGGGGGAGATCCTTTGGGAAAAAAAGACTATCAAAAAGAACACACTGAAACATTGCTCGATGAATACGTGATCGCTAGGTATGAGTCGCATGGAGAGCATTTTGAGATCCTGATAGAACCTGATGCAGTGGAAAAATTCCGAAGTGGAAAGGACATCGATTTAGATGAAAATATGCCTGCAGATAAGGTTTTTAACGATGCAAAAAAGGGTAAAGTCGCAGCAAATCCTATGATTAAGAAAGTTTTTGGAACAGAAGATATCAAGGAGATAGCAAAAGATATTATAGAGAAAGGCGAAGTACAGATCACTACAGAACAGAGAAAGAAGAGACAGGAACAAAAGAGGAAAGAGATAATAAACAGGATAGTGAGGAATTCCTATAACCCCCAAACAAAAACCCCTCATCCACCCCAAAGGATAGAGAATGCCATGAAGGAAGCTAATGTTCACATAGATCCATTCAAGCCAGTAAGTAAACAAGTTGATGAAGTAGTTGATGAGATCAAAGGTTTGATTCCATTAAGTTTCAAAAAACTCACTTTTTCTGTCTTAGTCAGAGGAGATTTATACGGTAAGATTTACGGATACTTGAAAGATATCGGTAGGATAGAAAGTGAAGAATGGCTTGATGATGGTAAATGGCAGGGAATAATTAAAATACCTGCAGGTCTACAGGATGAACTGTATGAGAAAATTAATAATATGACTCATGGAAATGCAGCGATTGAATTGATTGATAAATAATGATTGATGAGAGATAAGATATAAAAATATGTAAAAGGATGAATGATTAATTTTTAATTTATTATTAGGTGTAAAATATGAGCGAAAATGAGGAAACAGAAAGAGAACTTCTCTTACCTGGAGATGTAATCGAAGATGAAGATGTTAAACCAGGTAGAGGAACTTTTAAGAAAGACGGAAAGATATATGCAGCAAAATTAGGCGTTAAGACATTGAGGTCAGGTTATGTGAATGTAGCCGCTCAAAGTGGTAGATATGAGCCACAGTCTGGTGATAAGGTTATCGGTACGATAACTGACTTAAATTCATCATTTTGGATGGTAGATGTAAACGCACCAAATCTCGCCGTACTGCATGTAAATGATGTTCCGTGGAGAGTCGATTATGGAGATACTGCTAGTTATATCGAAGTTGGCGATGCTGTTCTTGTTAAGATAACTAG
>CAYSTL010000099.1:0-6360 GCA_964433785.1 uncultured Thermoplasmata archaeon | reverse complement strand
CCAGGAACCTCTTCACGCGCTGCTGCGATCTCTCTCAGAGCCTCACAATAGTTGGTCATATCTGTTAGTATAACAAGTACCTGCATATCTTCTTCAAAAGCAAGATACTCAGCAGCTGTCAAAGCCATCCTTGGAATGATAATACGTTCAATGGCTGGGTCATCAGCCAAGTTCAAAAACAGTACAGATCTCTCAAGAGCGCCAGTCCTTTCAAAATCTCTCTTAAAGAAGTTAGCTTCTTCTGCAGTTATACCCATAGCGCAGAATACAACAGCAAATTCCTCTTCCTCACCTAAAACTTTAGATTGTCTAGCTATCTGAGCTGCTACGCTGTTGTGAGGTAAACCACTTGCACTGAATATAGGTAACTTCTGACCTCTTACAAGCGTTAGCATACCATCTATAGTGGAAACGCCTGTCTGGATGAACTCTCTTGGGAACTCCCTAGCTGATGGATTGATTGGAGAACCGTTTATGTTTCTTCTTTCTTCTGGTATGATATCAGGGCTGTCATCTATAGGTTCCCCGACACCGTTGAAAACTCTTCCCAACAGTTCACGGGAAACACCGAACTTCATGACTTCTCCTGTAAATTGAACAGAAGTTTCATCGGTATCCAAGCCTCTTGTACCTGCGAAAACCTGGATCACAGCTTTATCTTTAGAGGCTTCTAACACCTGACCCAATCTTTCTTCTCCACTCGGAAGTGTAATCTTAGCGATTTCATCGTAAGCAACATCGCTGATACCTTCTACAACCATCAAAGGACCTGAAACTTCTGTAACATTCTGATACTCTGCTCTTTTTGATATATCGTCTACCATTTTTATCCCTCCTCCATGATTTCAGTTTCTTCCCTTGACACATCTCCACCTAAATCTTCGAATTCTTTATTCATCTCCATCTCGATCTCATCGAATCTCTCATCGTAATCATCGGATGGTATATTGGACATCCTGCTCAATTTCTCAATGATATCCATCTGCTGTAGTTTATCTACTGATGTACCTTCATCAACTATATCACTACCTATATCGTAGTATTCCATCATTATCTGCAGCATCCTGAACTGTTTATCTGGTGAACAGTAAGTATCGACATCGTGGAAAGCGTTCTGCTGCAGGAAGTCTTCTCTTATTATCCTGGCAGCTTGAAGTGCGAACTGATCAGATGGAGGTAATGCATCCGGTCCAACCAATTGAACGATCTCCTGTAACTCAGATTCTTTCTCCAGCAATCTCATGGTCTCTCTTCTCAGTTCGTGCCATTTCTCGTGCACGTTCTCATGCCACCAGTGCTTGACCTGGTCTAAATAAAGTGAATATGATTTCAACCAATTGATAGCTGGGAAGTGTCTTTTATTTTTCAATTCGGTATCTAGTGCCCAGAACACCTGAACGATCCTCAGTGTATTCTGAGTAACAGGCTCGGAGAAATCACCACCTGAAGGACTTACAGCACCGATAACGGATACAGATCCTTCTCTACCACCGTACAACTCACAGATACCTGCTCTTTCATAAAAAGCAGCTAGCGATGATGCTAGGTAAGCAGGATAACCTTCTTCACCGGGCATCTCTTCCAGCCTACCGGATATCTCACGTAAAGCCTCTGCCCATCTTGAAGTGGAGTCAGCCATCAAAGCTACGTTGTAACCCATATCTCTATAGAACTCAGCGATGGTGATACCAGAATAAACCGAAGCTTCTCTCGCAGCCACAGGCATGTTACTTGTGTTAGCGATCAATACAGTCCTCTTCATCAGAGGCTCACCAGTTCTTGGATCTTCTAATTCAGGGAAATCTCTCAAAACCTCAGTCATTTCGTTTCCTCTTTCACCACATCCTACATACACGACTATATCTGCATCCGACCATTTGGCCAGCTGATGCTGAATGACCGTATTGTGCAATATCATAGGTGAGTTGCCACCAACAAAGTTATGAGTATCTGGAACTGTTAAATCGTAAACATCTTTTGGTTCCTCTTTCATCTCCACTGATTTAACAGTATCCGGTAAGAAGTGACCTAGATGATTTTCAGCGACTTTCTTCAATCTGTCATCGCCAACCATTGATGAAAATTCTCTAAATATTGGAACACTCATCCTCTCTTCCTGAGTGGTATAGTTCGCTATCTTTATTCCATTATCTTTGAAATTCTTTCTGCTCAAACCACTATCTTCAAATTTACTCCTGACTAGGTCAGGAGAAACTTTGACTGAATCTACACCTCTGAAGTGTTTTTTACTATTATTCAGATACTCTTCGATAGCTGTGTACTTTCTGTGCTCAACAGCAGTCTTTTCATAGAAATTGACAAGCTCCTCTCCAGAGATCCTAACTCTGTAGCTTTTATTTACTTTGGTGTCTTTAGTATTGATCCTTGGAGCAGTACCGATGATCGTTAAAGCATAAGCTAGATCGCTTGCCATACTCTCGCTGGATGTGCTTATCTCAGCTTCATACCTGTTGAATCCACCGTCAGCAAGATAGTATCCTCTTACGAAGGCTGAAATAACACTTTTCACACTCTTAAGGATCTTATCTGGGATGGTACATCTCTTAGATTTATCATTTTCTGGGAACCCTAATGATACGAGTAGGTCTCTCAACGTTCTGCTGTTAGCTTTTACAGAATTGACTGTGTTCGCATATTCTCGTTCTGTTTTTATTCCAAATAAATCGCCAATCAGCTTCTCTACTCTTGATAATAGTTCTTCATCATTATTGTAGAAGTGAACAGAATTCGGTTTTAATGAACCATCACCCAATAGTAAACCAAAGAGCTCAGCAAATTTTTCATCCATCTCGGGAGGTACATCTATAGGTGTAGATCTTCTTTCGGATTTTATTTTAGTTATTTCAAGATCGATTCCTGCCTTATCTAAAATCTTCTTTGCGACTTCGACCTTTGGTCTATTCCTTCCAAGGGCGTACTCTGTAAGAACATCCTCGCTTACACCTAATTCCTCTGCCAATGTTTTTCTGTCCTCATATTCATCCTCCAGTTCATTTAATGCTTCTACGACTTTATCGAAATCTTCACCATGAACTCTTTTATCTGGTAATAGTTCACTGACATCTATTTTCTCTTTTTCTTCCTTACCATCGAGAGGTAAGCTTCTCGGAGCTAGTAGTGTGTCATCTTCTTCAATCTCACCAGCAGGTTTCTCCACTATATTCATATCTTCGTTCAGAACGAATAATTTATGAACAGGTGTGAGTTCCACTTCACGTCCAGAGGATGTTTTGATAACCACTGTAGAATCTGTTTTACCTTTATAGACACAATCCGCCTCTTTTTTCACTACCTTTCCATCATCCATAGATAGTATCTCGATCGGATTATCCAGTTCGATCAATTCCTCATATTCTTCCAGATCGTCCCTTTTACTTCCTTTATCTTTGTACTCTTCGTATATTTCTTTTATTGGTTTTTTGGAACCATCTGCGAGTATAACGGGGGTATCACCTACAACACATTTTCCGGTCCCGAAACCCCCTGGTATAGCTGCTGTTCCACCTTTAGCCAATGGAAAGAAAGTGTCTAAAACTCTCTGACCTGTTATCAAGATATCATGAGGAGCTTTCTTTTCTTCGTAGGGCCTACCTATCCTTACAGGCCACCTTTGAAGCATCTTCACATCTTCTTCTTCCTCTTCACCATCTAATTTACATATCACTTCTTGGATCGTATAATCTCCTTCGGAAGCGATCTCTTTGACAACACCACCTTTTCCAGGAGGTACCATAACCTTGTGATCTACAACGGAAGTTTCAGGTACAATACCTATAACATCTCCTTCTTCTACTTCATCTCCCTCTTCAACTTCAGGACTGAAATGCCATTCTTTATCGTAATCAAGAGATGGAACGTCTACTCCTCTACCAATAAAATCTCCAGTCTCTTCAACTATAGCATCTAATGGTCTTTGAATCCCATCATAAATATTCTGAATCAATCCTGGACCTAAAGACAATGATAAAGGCTCACCAGTTCTTACAACAGGTTCACCGGGTTTTACACCACCGGTCTCTTCATAAACCTGTATTGTAGCAACGTCTTCTTCCAACTCGATAATCTCTCCGATAAGTCCTTCTTCACCAACTTCGACAACTTCGTACATCTCTGCTCCACGGAGATTTTCTGCTAGAACGACAGGACCGGCTACTTCAGCGATTCTGCCTTTTTCTCCTTCTTCAGGTTCTGATATCTTACTGATCTTTTCTTCAACTTCTTCAGCCATAATACTATTCCTCCTCTGTTGAGGTTATATCTATTCCAACTGCTCTTCTAATTTTACCTTTAAGAGGATCTTCCTTTTCTTCTAGTTTGCCCTCTTTGTTAGGTATTTCAACTATAACAGGATAAATTTCCTTCTTACGTTTGATCTTTTCTTGAAGATGTTCTCTAATATCTTCAGCTATTCTTTCTGATAATAATATTATCCCAACATCTGGTTCTTCAAGCAGATGGTTGAGATGCTTTCGAGCGTCGTAGTCATCGCTGGGCACATACGTATCATCAACTCCTGCTAACGAGAAGCCCAGTGCCATGTCTTCATCTCCAACTACGACGACTTTCATCTTCATATTATTCCTCCATAATCATCATATTGTTGATTTTTTCAGAGTCCATATCTTCATGAAGACCTCTGATCAATATCTTAAGATTTCTTAATTCTAAATCTTTAGCTACTAAATATTTTATCAATGGGCCAACAGTCAATATCTGTTGACTCAATATCTCTGAAACGATAGATAATAATTTTTTATCAAGGTACATCTCCAGGTCAAAACTTGACATAGAGGTCCCTTCAGTTCTCAAATCAGCGTATGATGTTCCTTCAAGTTCAACCATAGCTTCCTCAAGATTGCTCGAGTCTATCATATTCTCGAGTTTCCACGTTTCTAATTCTCTTCCAGGTGGTAATAATGAATCTTTAAGGGTTTCTTCGTCTATATCCTCTCTCAACCCTCTAAATACAGTTTTTAAATTAAGTATATCGGTATACTTTCCAAAGAAATATTTTACTGTAGATTTTTCTTCCGTTTCGACCTGCATGACGGATTTTCTCATCTTTTCAAATAGATACTTATCTAAAGCAACATCAAGTTCAAAGAAATTATCTTCCCATTCTTTGCCAGAAAGAACTGTATCAAGGTCTGTGTTCTTCAATATACCTAATAATTCCTGCATATTTCTAGCTGATATTATCTCGTCTTTTAGATTCTCATCGATCATCTTTACGGAAAGCACTTTTCGATCGATCTCTTCTTTTTCTTTATTTTTTGAAACAGCCTTAACAGCCCGTTTAGCCATCTTCACATCGTATTTTGCTAACCATGCGTTTACGAATGGTTTTGCTTCATTAGGAGTCGCCATGTAGGCTTTTTTGATGAAATCGATCGTATCCATCTCAAGATTTTTTTCTACCTCGTTGATATCGTCAGTAGCCTCTTTTGGTATATCATAATTCTTGGATCTTATTTTTGAATAAACTTCATTGATATTTCTGCTCTCAGCTAATGGTTTCAAGTTCTCCTTTTTGATGAATGGATTTCCGTGTGCTCTAAACTTAGCATTGGGGTAAGTAAAGTTAGCTATTGATACAAGGATTCTAAAGTAGCTCATCAGTAGTACTACAACTACAAGTAAAGATACACCGACGATTATCAGTACCAGATTAGGCAATCCAATTGAACTCAATAATTCTTCAAACAACGATTAATCCTCCGCAAATAGTATGTCAGATATTTCTTTTCTAAGATCTTTCTTTATTCTTTCAAGATTAGCTTCAAATGTTAGATCGATCTCTGCACCTTTTTCTGATGATGCTTTGATACCACCGATAGAATCTAAGGAGTCATCTAAGTTTATAGATGAGTCGATGTTATCAACGATATCTTTTACTATATCTTTACTTTTCTTATTACAGTAAATAGTGATATCTTTACCTAGAACATCTACTGATTTTTCAACAGCATCCTTAAGGTATTCTTTATATTCAGAAGGATCGGTATTTTTTATCTTAGTTTTAGCTTTATCGAACACTTTCTCCATCATCTCTTCTCTGATGTTTAATTTCTTTTTACGTGCTTCTAGTTTTGCTTGGGAGAGGATCCTATTCTTCATAGTCTTGATATCTCTTTCCTTCTTTTTTCTGATCTCGTCGAGTTTACGCTCTTTTTCTCTTTTTATCTCTTCTTTAAGCTCTTCTGCTTTATCCTCTTCCCTTGCTAGTATATTATCTGCCTTTCGTTGAGCGTCGTTCTCGATCCTTTCAATTATTTTTTCAACTGGCATCTTAAATCCTCACATAAATCCTAGGAAGACTATTATGAATATAGCGATCAG
>CAYSTL010000098.1:0-6388 GCA_964433785.1 uncultured Thermoplasmata archaeon | reverse complement strand
ATGTCACTGAAAGCGTTAGATAGAAAACCTATAGCTGTTGTCACGGTAGTTAAAACCAAAGCTCCACCAACTGTGGAAAGAGATATCTTAGTTGACTTCCTGGGATCGTTACCCTTCTCCTTTTCCTCCCTATAACGCATCACCATGTGTATCCCGTAATCGATGACAAGACCTGTCACCAGTACGGGTACTGCTATTATCACAGGGTTGAATTTGTATCCCATCAGCACTCCTATACCGAAAGTCCAGGTGATAGCGAAAACAAGTGAAAGTAGACTGATCAGAGTCTCGACGATCGTTCGATATACTAATAGTAAAACCACAGCGACGAAGGCCAAAGCGATCGGAAGTAATGTTGAAAAGCTTTTATCAGCACTGTCATTTATCTGCTCCATCATGACTTCCCATGCAAATACTCTCGGCTCAGAATGGTCACATTCTTCCTCGGCAATAGAGATTATCTTGTTTTCAGCGACCTTCTTTTCCTCATCCGAAGAGCTGGAATTTAATTCTATCAATCCCATGGAGCCTTTAGCTTTAAGATTCTCTGCAGTGTCTGGATCGTTCAGATCTTTGGTAAGCATTAAGTGAAACGTGTTCGATATCTCCAAAATATCATCGGGTAAACGTTTGGCTGAATCAAGGTTTGCTCCTACGGTACTCAGTAGACTTCTATTTTCGTTTAATTCATCTTCTGTATTTGAGATAAAATAATCGAATCCGAATTCACTAGATCCACCTCGGAATTCACTCAGATTTGTGACTGATTCATTCAAAGCACCAAGAGATCCTAAGGATTCGTCCAACCAATTCTTAGTCGATGTAAAATTCTCTTCTGATCTTTGAATAGATCCATTTATTTTCTTCCCTATCTTTTTCTTCTCGTAATTCATCGCATTATAGGCTGCCTTTCTGATGTCATCGTTATCCATATTGGAAAGTTTCTTCTTCTTTTCTTGTATAGAAAGTGAAGTTGAAGGTGTATCAACGGAAAGATCAGCATCAGATGGATAATATTTCGCATATTCCTCTATCTCTAGGAATGAAAGTACCATGAAAACAGCGTTCAATTCATCCTCTTCAGAGGTCGGTTTTTTCAATATATCTATCATACCGTCGAAGAGTTTTTCTAAGTATACCAGACCTGGATCTGTTGTGATATTATTTTGTATATGTCTCTCAGCACCCTCGTAGCTCTTATTAGAAGGTATGATATCATGAATTATATACTCAAAAAGCTTCTCGATCTCAGATTTATTATCTTCTATCGCTTTAACAGATTCTGGATGAGATAAGATATGTCCCATGGCAGTCAGAGATTGTGTCGTGTTTTCTTTTACAGAAGTTGCATTAGGTGAAGGTTTCTTTGAAGATTCATACAGTTGTTTTGCATAGTTAAAGGTACCATTCAGATGGAAAGTACCGTTCAAAGGATCGCTTCCCTTCGTTAGGATCTCTGTAGCACCATCCAAAATTATTGTAGTATTCTTAGCTATATTTTTGATCTGTTCCGACTCAGTATCAAGATTCAAGATGAAATCCTGTATCTTAAAAGTCTGATTTGCCATCACGACCAGATCAGCCAGGGTTATAACACCAGAAGGAACTTTACTTGTTGATCCTAATGTTCTATTGACTTTTTCATTCTTCTTTAGAGCTGATTTCGTGTTCAACATATCGTTGAGCACTTCTTTAGTGAAGACATTCCCGTTGTTAGCAGTGAAAGAGATCTCCACCGCACCATCGATCGATGCATCAAAATCTGTCTGTACTTCATTCAGCCAATCAGATTTTGCTGAATCAGGAGTGAACGAACTCCTATCTGTTTCAGTTTTCATATGGGATGCGTAGTACCCCATTATGAGTGTGAAGATCAAAAAGATAGCGATTATTTTCTTAGGATTCTTACTCACAAATGAAGAAATAGAGTGAAGTTTCTCAAAGCTAGGTTTATCTGACATATGATAAGACCTCCAAAATCATTTTATTGACCTTATGAAAAAATATGGTATATTATATGTAATTTCCCCATATTTTCCAATTATCTTAATATTGTTATATATGTGGTACAGATAATAGTTTTTGGATAAATAAGGACTTAAAAAGATAGAAAAAATAAAAGAAGGGATTATTGTTTTTTCTTCAATACTGGAAGGTCTTTCTTCTCTGGTCCATCTGTTTTGCAGCATTTAGCCCAGAGCATCAAGCCGGAAGGTAGTACGAAAACAGCGACTAAGAAACTGTATCCGATTGCTAAGGCTGTTATGAAACCAAATTGAGCTAGTGGTAATATCTCTGAAGTAGATAGTATCCCGAAGGCACCCATCGTGGTTGCTGCGGAACCAAATAACGCTGCACCAGTGTTCTGAACGGTATCGTGCATTGCATCGAAAAGACTGTCCTCTTCCTCTTTCTCCTCAGTAAATCTGTGTGTGATGTGTATGCTGTAGTCAACACCCATCCCTACTGTCAAAGCTGTTATAACGACTGTCATCACGTTGAGAGGTACATCAATCAGGTACATAGTTCCAACGATCCAGATGGTCACTATCGTAACAGGAATGGTTGTTATCAAGCCCAATACTTTGGAATCATGGACATAGTAGAAGACTATCGTCAAAATCACAGCAACGATTATGATGGTGGCTATCAGTGAATTTAGTTGCGTTTCGTTCAGTTCTTCGGTTGTTTCCTGTCCAATTATCGATCCGCTGGTGATCTTAGCTGAAAATCCAGCCTCTTTCAGTGGCTCTGAATCCTCTTTCAACTCGTCTTCCATCACTTTTGCGTTGTCCATGTTTGTCGTGATCTTGTTTGCGTTCTCTTTTACTTTGATTATGGCTTTGGTATATGATCCATCTTCAGATTTGTACAGTACATTTTTGATTTCCTTTTTACTCTGTTCAAAAGAATAGAGAAGATCGTATAGTTCGTTAACATTTTTCTCTGGGACTCCATCACCATCTGTGTCACTTTCTTCGAAGGTAGAGACTATGGACTGATTGTAATCAGGACTTCCAAATTGGGCCTGACCATATTTTTGCAGGACAGAGAGAACAGAGGAAGATTCATCAGTACTCATCACCATCTCGTCATCTTTAGTATTATTTATCGTATCACTGACAGCATGCAGATAATCAGAATTATCGACTCTATCATCAGTATAGATGTATGCGTATGAAGTACTTATGTTGAAGTTAGAACCGATATACTCTATATTTTTGCTCTGGGATTTATCTTCTGGAAGGAAATCTTGGATATCGAATGTAGTATCGATATTTACTACACCATACATCGCTGAGGCAGTGATGATCAGTACTATAACCAAGACAACTATTGGATGTTTATCAGATGCATCTGTAGAGGTTGAAAGGATAGAACTTATAACATCGCCACCATGTTTCTTGATTCTCTTAGATACTTTGCTTTTCTTTTCTTTACTTTCCTTACGCTTCTCTCTCCATTTGTCCACTAGTTGAACGACGGATGGTAGGAATCCGACCATCAAGATGAAGCTCGATGAGATGCCAACTGCCGCTAGTATTCCGAAGTTTCTCATCACGGATATATTGCTGAAGGTGTTAGATAAGAAACCGATAGCGGTCGTCATGGTAGTCAGTAGAAGAGCACCCCCGACCGTAGATATGGCTATCTTTGTAGATCTTTTTGAATCATGTCCTTCTTCTTTTTCTTCTCGATATCTCATGACCATGTGGATACCGTAGTCGATAACCAGACCAGTTATCAAGATCGGAACTGCGATTATCATCGGGTTGAATTCATATCCTAGTATAACGCCGATACCGAATGTCCATATTATTGCTATGACCAGAGATAATAGGCTTAATATCGTTTCAACAACGGTCCTGTATATAACCAATAGAACGATCACTACGAATACGAAGGCGATCGGTAAAAGTGTGTTCAAACTGTTGTTAGCACTGTCATTTATCTGTTCGATCATCACCTGAGTAGCAAAAACTTTTGGTTTTGAATTCTTACATTCTGATTTACTAATATCGATTATATCATGTTGAGCTTGTTTACGTATTTCACCAGAGTAACTAGAATTCATCTGTATAAGACCGATGGTGCTTTTTGCCTTGATATCAGATACACTAGTGGGTGTGTTGAAATCTTTACTGAGTGTTATAGGTATACTCTGACCTATGGCATTGATCATCCTTGGAAGGTTCTTAGCAGAAGCTATCTGTGACGTAACGGCCTTGAAAGCACTTTCGTTCCTTGCAATGCTTTTGCTTTGAGATGAGATATACTTTTTAAATGCGGATAATGATTGAGAATGGGTTGAGTCAATGATTTGAGATACAGTGCTGTTTAAGTTACTCAGCGTTTCGAGAGATTGGTCGTTATATTCAATAACAGAACTGAAATTACTGCTTACCTGATCTACAGATTCTTTGACTTGTTTTTCCATCTTATTTTTATCATATGTTAATGCTTCGTAGACTGTCTTCTTGATATCCTCTTCTGACATCTTTGATAGCTTTTCTTTCTTATCCTGTAGGTCTAGAGAGGTCGTTGGCATATCGAGAGAGAGGTCATCACTTGAAGGTTTATTCTGAAGTATTTCTTGCAACTGGAAGAAAGTTAATGTCATCTGTATTGCGTTCGATGGATCTTCTTTAGATGAGGGAAGTTTTAGAATGCCATTCATACCTTCAAACAGGTTTTTGAAAGGCATCAGATTTGGATCGGATTTTACATCTAAATTCTGGATGAATTGTGATGTTCTGTTGATTTTTTCTTCTAAGGGCACATTGGGATCCTGAAGAACACCCAACAGTGTTTTAAGTTGAGTTTGATAAGGGATCAGTGATTGAAACACACTTGGATCTGATGATATTTGGGCTACTGCAGTCAGCGATTTTGTTGTATTTTCCATCACAGATACATTATATGGATATGGACTCTGTTTGGCAGAATATATCAATGCATTCCCGTAACTGAAAGTACCGTTGATCACACTGAACATCTCATCCTGGACTTTCATTGCCCCTTTTATCTGGACAGATTTTGACGGTAAACCCAAAATGTATTTTTGGATCCTGAATGTTTGATTAATCGAGATAACTGTATCTGCTAGGGTATTTATTCCAGAAGGTATGTTATTTGATGAAGATAGAGTTTTATTTACACTTTTATTGTTCATCAAAGCGATCTTAGTATTGAGCATATCCTCGAGAACAGGTTTACTGAAAACATCACCATTATTCGCTACAAATGCTACCTGTACAGCTTCACCAGTTGTTCCAAATTCGCTTTGGATTTCATTCAACCAATCTGCCTTTTTACTCTCTGGGTTGAAGGATTCTTCCTCAGTACCCATGGACATATTAGATGCAAAATAACCCATTATCAAGGTAATCAATACAATAATAACTATGATCTTCATCGGGTTATCACTTACAAATGAAGGGAAGAAATCAAATTTACTTTTCTTTCTCTTTATATCCAAACTTCTCACCTCTAGTCTTTGAATTTAATGATATTATTATTACTCCGACTCATCCTTCTTATTTAAAGGTTTTACGATGACTTGAACGAGATCTCCTTCATTTATATCTAGAGCTTCTCTTTCTGCTGTTGGAATTGTTACTCTCCCACTTTCACCAACTTTGGCTTTGAAAAAAGCATGAGCATAAGCAGCATTCTCCATTATCTTTGGTATCTCTTCTCTCAGTGATCTTACTAATTTAGGAAGATCTTTAATCTCAGTTTCATTGAGTAACTCTCCGATTTTCATACCATACACCTACATTTATTGACAAAAGTTGTCAATTATTTAAACGTTTTGGTGATATTCACCAATCAACGTAAAATATTGTCATTGATTTGAGGTTAGATTATCGATAAAGTGTGAACTAGCTAACAAAAATTCAACTTTTCTAGAAGAAAAAAAGAAATAAAGAGAAATAATGTATTACTCGGTAAGAAACTATTCAGATAAGCTCTTTAATTTTATTGAGATTTTCTTTGATCTCGTCGATCTTTTCTTTTTCTTCTTCTTCGATTTCATCGATTATCTCATCGAGATTTTTTTCAAGACTATAAGCGTGAACAGGTCTTCCTTTTCCTTCTTTCTTTATATCTCTCTTTGTTACCCAACCCTTTTCTCTAAGATCTTGCATAGCAATGGAAACTTCAGGTTGTCTTAAACCTATTTCACTTTCAATCTCTCTACTCTTTATTTCTTCTCTTCCAGAGATGTAAACTAAGGTTTTAGCTACGTTTTTATTCAAACCGGTTTCTATTAATCTATCAACCAATTCTTCTTCCTTGTTAGAGAATCCGTCGCTCATTTTATCTCTCCAATAAAAAGATAAAGATAATAGTTTATATATTTTTTGATTGGAATTAAGGGATG
>CAYSTL010000097.1:0-6442 GCA_964433785.1 uncultured Thermoplasmata archaeon | reverse complement strand
CATACATTTGATTCTGCAGGAACATATACTATAAAGATCGGTAACAAAGCTGCTGAAATAGAGATTGTGAATGCGATCGTTGTAGAGGAAATGAATCTGAGCGAGGATAAGATCAGGAAAGGTGATAAAGTCGTAATAAGTGCAAAGATCACCAACAATGATGATAAGGAACGTGAAGTCGAGATCAAGATAGATGGTGAAGCAGTGAAGACCTGGACTGTTCAACCGGGTACTGACGATTATTCATACGAGCATAAATTCGATGAAAAAGGAAAGTATGAAGTGACTATAGGTGACCAGCCCGCGAAAGAGGTGAAGGTTGAAGGAAAAGATACACCTGGATTTACGATGGTTAGTTTGCTGCTGAGTATATCTCTGATATTCCTTTACAGATGGAGAAGGAAATATTAGGAAAGCTATTCTTTCATTTTTAGGTCATTGGGCTTACTAGTGATGGAAAGGAGAATACGACAAATCCCTAAAAGATTGGAATGCATTGGCAATCTTTGGTATAGTGATATTACTGATTCCTTTATTCACAGGTATAATTACAGAAGATATTTTCGAAGCAGGTTTTAAAGATCTAATTCACTTCCAATCTATATCATATCAGGATTTCTAGCTATTTTCTTCACCTTTTTGGCTCAGTGATTGCTAGGAAAGTTGTATTACCAGTTGAATAAATAATGAATCATATTCAAAAAAATCTGTTTACCTTTAATAAATGATCATTTTGTTCAATATGAAATTTTCTATGTACTATTTCTCTTGAAATGTTATCTTTGACAAGCTATAAATAATTATAATTTATTGTAAATCTAATGGGAGATATCGAAAATACCCTCACTAGAGATGAAAGAATTTTACTGTTTCTCAATGAGTTCAAACCACGGGATGAGGAGTATACTGCACCCTTTGAGACATCTCAAAAAGGGATCAGTAAATTCTTAGGAATATACCAAAGTAATGTTAGCAAAGAACTGTCTAAATTGAAAGAAAAGGGTTTGATAGAAAGTGAACTGGCACGGGTAGAAGGAGCTGAAAGAAAAAGAAATGTCTATCAAATCAATAATGAAGGTAAAGACGTTGTGGACAAATTATTATCGGATCTAAGAAGAAAAAAGATTAAGGTTAGGAACAAAAAAGTGACCAAAAAAACAGTTTATGAAGTTTTAAATCCGTTGCAGGACGACCATCCTTCTATCAACGCTTTTCATATAGAAGAATGGATGAGAAACAAAGATTTACTTGATTTAGAAGAATTTGAACCACCTTTTCAATCGAAGAAAAAGATAACAATCGATATGATCATGGACGCTCCTCTGATCGAAGATTTTTATGACCGAAAAGAAGAATTAAAACGATTCAACAATCTACTGATGGAAGATAACTCTCCAGTAATCATCGTTTTTGGGATCCCGGGGATAGGAAAAAGTTACTTATGTTCTAAGTTTTTGAATGATCTTAAAGGGAGAAAAGACATATTTTGGTACACTTTCAATAGGTGGGATACTTTATCGGATCTTAAAAAGTCGTTAAATGAATACTGTAAGAGGGCAGACTTAATACCGATAAAAAAGGATCATAGTCTGACAGATTTTGTCAGTAAATTCATAAACAATATTTCTGAACTTGAACCTGTTTTATTTTTAGATAATTACGAAAATGTAAGTTCTGATCAGAGAGATTTTCTTGAAGCCTTTTTAGACTACAAGGAGAAAGGAGAAGATTTTGATTTAATAGTGATTAGTAGAGTGAAACCCGATTTTTATGATGTAAGAGATGTCATGGACGGTATCGTCCATGAGGAACAATTGAGTGGTTTTACGGAACACCAAATCAAAGATTTAATCGATAAAGAAGATATTGAAGATATTTACACAACAACAAAGGGTCATCCTCTCCATCTCAAACTGTACAAAAAACAGAGTGGAGTTAACCAGGAGATGGAGGAATTTTTAGAAAATGAAATTTATGTTGAACTCGATCCACCAAGTAAAAAATTACTGAAAAAACTTTCAGTTCTATGGAAACCAATCGAAAAAGATCTGATATTAGATGAAGAAGAAGATGAAGTTTTGATAGAACTTAAAAAGAAAAATTTAATCCAGGAAACACACGATGGAAGGATCGAACTCCATGCAGTATTGAAGAACTTTTTCTACAAAAAAATGACAAAAGATGAAAAGAAAAAATATCACTGTATAGTTGGAGAAATCCTTGATAAATCCAGTCTTAAAGATAGAGAATTAGAAGCTTTGTTTAACTATAAAAAAGCAAGAAAAAGTAAGAAAGCAGTCGATAAGTTGGAGAACCTATTGTATCAATTGAGCAGTATGGAAGATAAAACATTCAAAAAGCTTCTCAAAGATTTTCCATTGAAAGAGCTGTCTCAAGAAGATAAGTCTCAATTCTATGAGATTATAGGTGATATATATTTAGAAAAAGAGGAAGAAGAACGAGCAGTTAAAAAGTACAGAAAGGCAAGAGATATAGGAGAGAAAAGATCCGTTTTGGAGGAGAAGATCAAAGAGATCGAAAGCAGGTTAAAAAGTTGGACAGAAAAAGAAGAAAAACATAAAGTCGATTTCAAACAAAAGCTGTCAAAAAGCGATTATGAGGGGGCTGCGAACGAACTGATATCGTTGGGAAAGTTGTACAGGAATAGGGATGAACACAAAAAGTCAAAAAAGTGCTATTCAAAAGTTGAAAAATTACTCGATAAACATGATCTCAAAAATTTAAAAGGAACTTTGTTCAACAACCTTGGACTCCTTCATCTCTGTAAAAATGATTTCGAACAGGCTGAGAAATACTTCAAAAAGAGTCTGAAAGAAACTGATTGTCCAGAGATAGTCAATGAAAATCTCTTTAGATTATATTATAAGAGAGGAGATATAGATGAGTGTTTAAAATACTTGGATCAAGCGATCAGTGAGTACAGGGAACTGAAGAGATCCGATAAAGTCTCGGAATTACTTATAAAAAAATCGGATATCCTTTTGAGAGCTGATAGGAAAGATGATGCTGAAGAAACATTACATGAGGCTTTGAAGAATGAAAGGAAGAGAAAACTGCCAATTTTCAATCGGGAAAAATCATCCAGCGATAACGAGATCAAAATTCATCAAAAACTCGCAATTTTACAGGAGCGTAAAGGCGAGTTGAAAAAATGCATAGATAACAGAAAGAAAGTCATCGAAAGTTTGAAAAGGTCTGATAATATAGAAAGAGCTGGGAAGGTCAGTTTTAAACTTGCGTTCAATCTGAAAGACATTGGAAATACTGAAGAGGCCATAACTCTGCTGGATAGATGGGAGGACATATTGGAAGAGAATAATAATGAAACTGGTTCAGCGGTTTGTAAATACGGTAAGGCCAAGATATACGAAGATATAGGCAGCTATCAAAAAGCGGTAAAAGAGATAGAGGAAATAAAATCTAAATCGACCAAAATCGATGATGTTAGGATTCTAAGGGATTTTTCTGATCTGGGATATAATATTTACAAAAAGATGGGGAAACCTGATAAAGCTGAGGAGATAAAACAAGATTATAGATGAAGTATTTATTTTACAGATTCCAAAAGATCATCCCAATTCTCTTCCTCTTTATCTTCGATTTTATCGTACTGTTTCCTCTTGAGTATCTGTGCTCTTTCCTTTTGATAAATGGTATAAGAACCGATTATGATCCCGATAAGTATCGGAATTCCATAATAGATCCAGTCTGAATCAGTCTTTGAAATCGTTGATCTGTGTGATCTATACTTTGAATAATCGATCCCTCTGTAATCTCCTGTTTCTGCATCAATATAAAGAGTCACTGTTCCATCTTTTGAAAGGTATTCAACGGAATAAACCAATTCTATCTCTTCTCCATATATTGGTTTTGACTCGTTCAGTGGAAAAAATGGTCTTTTATATATGAGGTCGATTTTAGTTTCCTTACTGTAGTATATTCTTTTTTTCAGATAATCTTTTAGATTTAATTCATCTATCAACTTTTCAGCAGAAGATAAAACTTGGTCTCGGGGGATATCGACATTCTGTTCTTTCAGATCATGATACCAAATGTTGAATAATGAGTTCAAGTGTCCCTTTTCAGTAAAACATACACTCAATCTACTGTCGATGACCTCTATACCATTAAGAGACTGGTTCCATCCAATAGTATAGAATCTCTTTCCATCATCCTTTTCTACAGTTATATGTGGTTCCGTTGAATTCTCAGGGAAATTCATCAAAGAGTCAATTATAGAAACACCTGCAGATCGTATATTTTCTGTATCTACATCTTCATCAATATCCAATGGGCCGGTATCTCCATCATCGTAGATTTGAAGTATATCACCATTATCTGCATCTACCGAAATTAAAAAATCATTGGATATAGAGTCAATCCTCCAGTATACTTTATTCCAGTGCTTGTTTTTAAGTAATTCAAAATCTAATCCGTTTGATGTATATCCAATATTGTTTACGATCGTTTTTGCTTCTTCTTTTGAAACGTTAACTCTGTAATTTTTGGGATCCAGTTCGATGGTGGTATGTCTTATAGATTTATCATATTCAACAACTTCATCCTCTACACTATCATTTTGATTATAATAAACAGCAGATGCAGTGGTCAAGCCAACAATTAAAATCAAAGAGGCTATAACAAATACAGATATCTTTATTTCTGCCCTCTTCATCTTAACACAGTTTTAAAATTGATATTTAAACTAATAAAGGTTAAGATTTGTTTTATCGCTTATTATATCACTGATGAATTTTAATCTAGTCGGAATTTGTGTTAAACAGAAAACGGGCTAAGGAAGATTAATATAAAGATACATAATGGGTTTTTAAATTTTTGTGATCAGGACTCTTTTTGTTTCTTGTATTTATGTAGACTCACACCTGCTATTATTATCGCTCCTGCGACCACCCCTATCACAGCAGCACTCTGTAAGTTATTTGATCCATCTGACTTTTCACCGTATTCTTCCTCAATGGCATCTCGTGGCCAAGACCTAGTTCGACTCATCCCTAAGTACTCTCCAGTATGGGCGTCTATCTGTACTGCCACATAAGAATCTTCACGAGTGAAATAAACCCTGTATAAGAGAGTAGGTTCTTTTTCAGAGACATCGCCTTCTTCCAGATATGGGATTGGTCTCTCAATTACGAGTTCTGTTTCCTTCCCTGTAGCTGTCCCTACTATTTTTTCTATACGTCCAGGAGCTTTAGTGTTTACCCATTCTTTTGCTTTCTTAATCGCTTCAGTCTCGCTGATCACATCGTTTTTACTTAAATCACCAGGATCGATTCCCTGCCACTGATCAAGATAATATATGACATCACCAGCTTCACTAATCTCGATGATAATATGGGAATTACGGATATCGAGCCCTTTAACTTTTTCATCAAACCTTATTCGCCATCCTTTGATTATAAACTCGGGGTTAGTCACCTCGTAACTATCGTTTTGTATGATTTCCTCTGGAACCTCGATTTGTTCAGTTCCTTTTAAATAATTAAGAGCAGTCCTTACTGCTTCATTTTCATCGGTAATAGAGGGTTCATCATCTTTGGGAGGAACCAAGAAGGTAACTATTTCACCGGTTTTTGCATCGACCTCAAATAAATACTTTTTATCTTTACTCTCATTTTGCCAAAATATTTGCCAGATGGTTCTACCTATTATATCCTCTTCAAGTGAAATATCAACTGTATATGGCACCTCATAACCAGCTTCCTCTACTATTTTAACTGCCTCTGATTGAGATATTTCTGCCTCTTCCTCTAAATTTGCCTGAGCTTTGGTACAGAAACTCACGGTAAAAATTCCTGCAATCAATAAAACTAGAACTGCAAAACATTTGATTTTATTATCAATCACATTATCACCCTTTACAGACCGCATTTCAATCATCTCTAAACTCCTTTTTCATCCCTCTTCATCTTAATACAGTTTTAAAATTGATATTTAAACTAATAAAGGTTAAGATTTGTTTTATCGCTTATTATATCACTGACATTTTTTATCATAATGGAAACCTAACATATATGAAAAATGATGAGATACATTACAAAAGAAAGGTTACTATGATAATAATTATAGTACAACATTCTTGATCATCGCTTTATTGTTTATCAAATTGAAGTTAGCACTTTACAGATATAGAAAGAAAATAACTAAAAAAATATGATCTTGATCTTTTTATACTTATTTATTCGTCTAAAGAAAAAAAACATTAAAATAATATGCTGTTGTGTTTTAATTATGGGTGTATTGATTTGGGATCAAATTCTATCCGGAAAGTTATCGTAATTTTCTTATTTAGTTTACTTATTCTTTCGAGTTTTTCGATCATCATAGTTGGTAACGATGGTATAAATTCAGAAAATAATCAAACTATAACCAACAATCCACAAAACGGATTAGCAGATTCACC
>CAYSTL010000096.1:0-6553 GCA_964433785.1 uncultured Thermoplasmata archaeon | reverse complement strand
GCGGCAGAGCGGCGTTACTTTATTCTAAAGGTGAGTTAAGAAAGAACGAACCCATCAGAATAGAAAGTATCATCGGAACAACATTCGAAGTGGAAGTGGTTGATACCACGAATTATGGCAAATATGAAGCTGTCATTCCAAAAGTAACTGGAAGTGCTTATATTACTGGCAAGAGTAGGTTTTGTTTCGATCCTGATGATCCGTTAAAAGATGGATTTATGCTGAGATGAGATCATACTGGAACGACGGTCCCTTCTATTTTCGGTTTGACCGGACTATTTTCTTCAATATAATTTTTTAGAGCAGTTACAGCATCAATATCTAGGTCCTTTCTATTTGTGCCATACTCTGCGGGTATGCCCTGAGTCGTTACGAAAGCTGCCTTGTAGATTTTATCTTTATCTAGCCTTTCATCACCTACGAAGAATTCTTGGATCCTCAAACCATTAGCATTTTCAATTTTAAAGTACACATTTATCCCGGAGCACCTTTTGACATAACCTCCCATCTGATCATATGGATTGTTAGCAAAAGTATTTTCTAGATTATCTTCCATCATATCCCATAATTCCTGTCCAGTTATTTCACAAACTGTAACAGGAGGATTCGTTGGAATGATATTCCATATATCTTCCATAGTGATCTTCCCAGGAGGTACTGCTGAACCATATCGCCAACCGTTTGAAAAGGCCATATCTGCACCACTTGCCTCTATCAGAGCTTTCAGTAATAGATTATCCATGGTTGTTTCCATCACTTTATCCCTTGCAAGTCCGATCTCTGTTTCACCTACTACTTCTTCTAACATATCTTTATGAGGTGCTTTTATTTCCTCTACCAACCTCTGAACTTCTTTATCAGGATTAATATCTTCATCGATCTCAACTAATTCATGATGATAATCTGTTACTCCACAATCATCTGTTTTCAGATCTAATCTTCCTATGAAAGATCCGTGGCATCCTGACTGGATTATCAGTGTATCATTTACTTTTGCAGGTTCGTAAAGTCTGTTATGTGTATGTCCACTGACCAACACATCTATTCCATCTATCTCTCTAGCAATCTTTACTTCTTGAGGATATCCGAGATGTGCAAAAACTACGATCAAATCTACTTCTTTCTCATATTGTAATTCTTCTATATATCCTGGTAGTTCTTCATCCCCCATTGTTAGATATATCCCTTTACTGAAGTGTTCTGGCATAGTTTTATCTACTATGGTATTAGCAATTCCTATCAGGCCAATTTTTAACCCATCTTTCTCCACGACCTTATAAGGGTCAAAAACCAGCTCATCTGTATCTTCATGATAGCAGTTTATGGCTAATAGTGGATAATCTAATTTCTCAGCTAAATCGATAAGATGCTTGGGTCCGAACGCGAAATCCCAGTGAGCTGTCCATGCGTCGAACCCCATCTTATTCAATATCGGGATCATATTTTCTCCTTTATCTTTTACAACTGGGTACGTACCGTGGATCGTATCCCCATTATCCAAGATCAATACAGAATCTGGATTTTCGTTTCTGACCTTATTAAAATAATTCGTGATTCTCCCATATCCACCCACTTTCCTATATTCCTGTTTTCCATCTTTCCAGAAATATTCCTCATGCAGGTCTAAATATGCATGACTATCGTTCATCTGAAAGATAGTCAGATCAAATTCTTCTTCCATTTTAGATCACCTATATTTTTATGTAGCTCCAACCCTCATCCTGTTTTTTAACGAGTTCACCGACACCAGAAGAAACTTTTTCAAAACCATCTACTAGATCATCCTCATCTATCTTTAATCCCTTCAAACTGTTCGAGCAAACACTGAATGTAACGCCTTTATTGGTTAAATACTCGATCTTCCGAATATATCCTTCATCTTCCAGCATCACCCTAACTCCAGTTCCGTTCATAAGCAGTTCGATATCTAGATTTTCTTCACCCAGATCGTTTATCAAGTTTATTATGTTTGAAAAAGCGATATTACTTTTCTCCTCTTCATGAAGATGGAAAATCACTCTATATTTTGACATATTATCAACCTATAATAGGTAGAGAGTTATTAGTATTAAACCATAATGGGTTTAGAATTAACAATATAAAAAAGGAAAAGATTTAGACTTTTTCTAAAATCAACTTTTTACCTTTTTCCAACGCTGCTTCACGCCCCTCTGGATCGCTTCCTCCACCTTGAGCAGTTTTAGGAGAACCTCCACCGCCGCCATTAATCTCTTTGGCAGCTTCTCTGAGTACATCAGACATGTTGAAATCAAGGTTGTCACTCCTCGAAAACACCAATTGAGGTTTATCGTCGCTTGAAGCCAACAACACAACTCTATCATCTTCAGAAGTCAATTTTTCAGCAGTGGAAAGCATCTCTTTCGTTCCCATGTCAACAGAACTACTGATGATCTCTATACCATCGTGTTTCTCTCCAGGAACCAGTTCTTCTGCCACAGCGATAGACTTGTACTTCTTCAATTTTTCAAGCTCTTTACCCCTTTCTTTCCACTCTCTAAAGAACCTTTCAGCTGTTTCCGGTAATTTATCAGGATTAACACTGAAAGCAGATGATGATTTCAGCAGTAGATCTTCCTGTCGCTGGAATTCCTCGATGGTAGCCATACCAGCTGAATAGGTCAACCTTTCGACTCCATCCTGTATCCTCTGGGTATTCAATATCTTGATCGCTCCAACATCAGATGTGTTATCAACATGTGTACCACCACAGGCCTGAGCGTCTATATCTCTAACACCGGAGATGTGAACTACTCTGATGATATCACTCTGGGGCACTCCACCTTGATATAGTTCGAAACCAAATCTTTTCTCGGCTTCATCTCTCGTGAGTTCTTCCTTGATCACAGATATCCCACTTAGCACTATCTCGTTTGCCTTTTTCTCAATCTCTTTGATCTCTTCTCTGCTTATCTTCTTGTAGTGTGAGATGTCTAATCTAGCACTGCTGACACCTTTCTGTGCACCTCTCTGCCATATATGGTTTCCAAGTACTTCTCTAGCAGCGCTTATTATTATATGTGTAGCAGTATGGTGTCTAGTAAGCGCTTTTCTTCGCTCCCAGTTCACCCTACCTTTCACGGTTTCTCCCTTTGGTATTTTACCATCGATATCATGAACGATGACGTCCCCAACTCTTTTCACATATTCTACATCATAGGTGCTATCGTCAGTTGTTAGAACACCTTTATCAGAAGGCTGTCCTCCACCCTCTGGATAGAATAGAGTTTGGTCGAGTATCACTTCGTTTTCATCACTTTCCAGCACAACAGCTTCAAAGGTTTTAGAGTCAGGTTCGTCATAATATAATGCCTTCGTAGCAGGAAGATCGTATTCTTCCTCAACCTCTTCCTTTTCTTTCTCTTCGGGCCCCTCGTGTGTTTCAGCTAAAATGGTGCTGAAATTATCGGGGATATCAACTTCGATATCGAAATCTCCAGCTAATTCTTTCACTATTGTTGGATGGATTCCATGTGTATCATAGAAATCGATCAGCTTTTCTAAGGAGAGTTCTTCTCCCTCATCCATATCCTTTAACTCTCTTTTGACCAAACGTTTACCTCTTTCCAACGTATCTTCATATTTTTCGATCTCGTTATCGAGCATATCGAAAACTAGGTCCTTCTTACTTAGGTCTATTATATCACTGAAGTTATCCATCTGCATGCCGACCAGTTCCTTCAATGATATATCGTGTTTCATCTGGTCTATCTGTCTCAGGGCTCTCCTTATAAGCATCCTTACCAGATAACCATCTTCCACGTTAGAAGGAACTATCCCGTCAGAAAGCATCAGAGCCAAAGTTCGGCTGTGATCAGCCAAGGTATATACTCCCTTTAACTGTTCCAAATGATCGATTATTTCATCCCTGCTCCACTTGATATCTTGACCTTTTAATCTTCTCATCAATTCATCTATCAACTCTTCATCCCGGTAATCTCCTTTATCGGAACCAGCAAGTTTGGTGTACTCTTGAAGCATCTTGGAGTACCATTCTTCTTCTAAAGGATGATCGACCTCGAATTTATCAGAGATATATTCAACCATATCTGGATACATATAATCATAGATCGTAGGAGCACCGTTCGATATCCAACCCCATCTATCGACACCGTATCCGGTATCTACAACATTCAAGTCAAGTGGAGTGTACATCTCTCCATCTAGTTCTACTTCTCCATTGGGATCCTTCTCCATGTTCATAAATACTAATGTAGCTACTTCCAATCCCATCACATTGACTTCTAAAGAAGGACCAGCGTTACCGCCACCTATCCACGGATGTTCTTTGTAGACTATCTCTTCTTCAGGGACACCGACATCTAAAAGCATCTCATGACAATATTCCACAGTTTCTTCTTTCCAATAAACATAATTTTTCTTTGAATTGAAAGCGTGATGCCCCATCATCTCGAAGCTGGATAGGTGTTTTCCCGTCCTGCCTACTTCATCCAGGTCTGGTAGCCTTATACAGGGTTGTGATACCACAAGTGGGTTAGCCGGTGGATCTACCTGACCTGAAGTTACGTGAGGCTGGAAATCATATATGCTCGCGTGTACGAGGAAGACATCATCTCTCCATCTTGCTGCCACTGGATATCTCTCTAATGCGGTGTGTCCTCTTTCTGAAAAGAAGTCTATAAAGTAATCTCTCATCTCCGCTATAGAAAATTCCTTATCAGTAGGTGGATTGCCCAAGAATTCAAATTCTACACAAGGTGCGTCCTGACAGACGTCCAAATCTTCATCTAAGGTCCAGAAATAGGACCCGCACTCTTTACATTTCTTCCTCTGGTAGCCCTTCTTCTCAAAGAAGTCCAACTGGTACTCTTCCTCGAACATATCCAACCGATTTAAGTGGGTATAAATAAAATATTCGCTTGAGATGAGGGGTTAGGATATATAGAAAAAATTTTTAATAAATGAAGGGAATAGGCAGAAAAAGGTGAGATTCTGGAAAAAAACAATAAGAATTTGTTCATCATCGCTCTGATTCTTGAACTGGTAGCTGCTTGGTCTCTAGGGAATATCACCTACCTTTTTCCTTTCTTAGGAGATAGAGAAGCTGCCTGGGGTTTCACAGGAGGAGGTGCAAATATAGAAGTTTTTGATATCTCCATTTATTTCATATTATTTATATTGGTTTTAGTCATAATTTTTATTTCTCTTGTCTTGATCTATAGGTCATTAGGAAAGGAGGTTTTCACAATACCTTTGATGATATTCGGTCCAGGTAGTTTTCTACTGATAATTTTGTTGACTGGTATAACTAACGTCGATCTAATTATCATACCTATGATCATACTCGGTGTGATCGCCTTCATATTCGCAGCTAATAGAAAAGGATGGGCTAAATTCAATATTGCTCTCGTTTCCATGACTGCTCTGGTAGCTGGCCCATTACTTTATAAAGCTTATTTAGCATACACTCCTGGAATCAGTTACATCACGTCAGGATGGGATGTTGACGAGATGATAGGTGAATCAGGAACTAAATTTTTAAAAGGATCTCGTAATCTATTAGGTCAAAATATAGGATTTATTGTGATCGGTTTGATAGTCTTCATAGGTGGTATCTTTTTTGTAGCTCCAAAAGTAAAATCATATTTAGAAGAGAGTAAAGAAGAGGAAAAAGATCAAACACAGCTCGAAGATGATATTTCAGAATCTGTAGATAAAGCTATAAAAGATCTCAAAGAGGGTAAGGACATAAGATCAACAGTTATCAGATGTTACCAAAAGATGAGTTACGTACTAGAAGATCAGGGGATTAAATACGATCAATTCATGACTCCAAGAGAGTTTGAAAAGAGCGCTTTTAATAATTTAGATATATCTAGAGAAACAATATCAGATCTCACTGATATCTTTGAAGAAGCAAGATATAGCTCTCATTCTTTAACAGAATCACAGAGAAAGCACGCTTTGAAGAATCTCAAATTATTGAGAGAGGAGATCGATTGAATATGTTTGAAGAAAAAATGAATGATCTGACACCTGATAAAACCTACAGGAAGCTTTTGATAGGTTTAATCGCATTCTTATCCATATTTTTCATTTTCATGGGGGGTTATATCGAGTGGGTATTGGGTCTTTTTGTACTTCTATTAATGTGTATGTTGATCGCATCAGAGATAGGTGACATGAGTAGTGAGATGTCTTTTTGGGAGAGAGATGATGATATAGATTATGAACTCAACATGAATCTTAAAGAGATCTCAAAAGTAGCTGATAGAGCTTTTAATGGCAAAAAAGTTAGTAAAGCTAGGTTAGAAGAGCGTATAATTAAAGAATTCTTAGGTAAAGTAAAGACAAATAGAGAGCTCTCAGATGATGATATTAAAGATATGTTGAATGATCCTGAAAAAATGAGAAAAAAAATAGATGATGAAAAGATCACTGATTTTATTTTAGGAAGTAAAAGTTTCACTGATATCGTACATGAAAAATCTATCCATGAGCAAGATGTTTCAAGATGGTCAAACCTTAAAGATAAATTCAAATTTAAGAAAAAAGTAAAGGATGAAAATTATAA
>CAYSTL010000095.1:0-6584 GCA_964433785.1 uncultured Thermoplasmata archaeon | reverse complement strand
TTGGTACCTATCTAGCATCAGATAAAAATGGGATGAATTTGTATATGATTTTTATGATTGAGTAAATCCAACAGATTTAAAAACCACTTGTAGATGAGAAGGTTGATATGAAAGGATCAGAAGATATTACAGTGATAGAAGCAGGAGATCCAGAGTCTATCAAGCATGTTGAGTTCGAACAAGATGAGTACATCGATCATTTCAGTGAACTGGTCGAGCTTGAAAGAGAAGAAGAGATGGAAAGACACGAGAGAGAGATGAAGAATCTATCCGGGTGGGAGAGACAGAAGAAAGGTAGAGCCGTACTGAATGCGAGAGCTAGAGACGAAGGGACCGGATTGGGTGGGAAATTTTTAGTGAAGTTCGTTAGAAAGGATGGTTTACCCGATACAGAGATAAGCGTAGGCGATCTTATCAGAGTGAGTAAGAATCATCCATTGTCAGATGACAATCCATCTGGAACAGTTATCGAGAGGACGGGTTACTCTATAACTGCTGCTTTCGATGAAAAACCACCAGGGTGGATATATGATAAAGTCCGACTTGACCTCTATGTTAATGACATCACATTCCAGAGGATGCTTGATGCTGTCAATAAGACAAAGGAACTCGAAGGTAAGAAAAGAAGATTGATAAATAAGATTCTTTCTAAAGAAGAACTAGAGTCTGAAGTTATCGATGATATTTATTTCATGAATCAGGATCTTAATGATAGTCAGAAAGAAGCCGTCATAAAGGCTATGGAATCTAACGACATCCATCTGATACATGGACCCCCAGGTACTGGAAAAACAGTAACATGTGTAGAGATCATAGAACAAGCAGTAGAAGCTGGTCAAACAGTGTTAGCATGTGCAGATTCTAACACTGCAGTCGATAATCTGGTTGAACACCTAGTCTCTAGAGGGAGAAATGTTGTTCGAGTAGGTCATCCTGCTAGAGTCACACCGGTTTTAAGGGAGCATACTTTAGATTACATATTGGAAGACAATTCTACTTATCTGAAGGCACAGGAATTGAGAGAAAGAGCCTTTGAATTGAAGGAAAAACAGGATGAATACACATATCCAAGCGGTAGATGGAGAAGAGGATTGAGCAACGAAGCAATAAAAAGTCTAGCTAAGAAAGGTAAAGGCAGCAGAGGTATCCCCCCGAACAAAATACAGGAGATGGCAAAATGTCTTGAGATACAGGAAGAAGTGGATGAGCTCTTCGATGAAGTTGATAGATTAGAAAACAAGGCTGTGAATGAGGTATTGGAAAGAGCGGATGTTGTCTGTTCTACAAATTCATCATCAGCAAGTCAGGCACTTGGGGATAGGGAATTCGATCTCTGCGTGATCGATGAAGCGACCCAGTCTTCCGAACCGTCCTGTTTGATACCGACTGTCAAATCAGATAAATTGGTGATGGCGGGAGATCATAAACAATTACCACCTACTATATTGAATGAGAGAGCCAAACACGAAGGTCTTGCGGAGACCTTATTCGAACGTTTAGTTGCTATATATGGAGATGATGTCAAAACTCTTTTAAAAGTACAGTACAGGATGCACGAGAATATAATGAGATTTTCAGACGATGAATTCTATGAAGGGCAGATTGTTGCTGATGGATCTGTGAAAAATCATCTTCTAAAAGATATAATTGATAAAAAAATTGAGAGCAAATTCGATGAGATCTTAGATCCGGAAGAACCGATAGTATTGATCGACACTCAGGGTAAGATACTAGAACGGTCCAGAAAGGGATCGACATCTAAAGAAAATAAAGGTGAAGCACTGATTTCGAAGGAACTTGTAGATGGTTTTTTGGATATGGGTATAGAATCAAAAGATATAGGTGTCATATCACCATATGACGATCAGAAAGAACTGATAAAAGATAAGGTAGATGATGAGATGGTGGAAGTCGATACAGTAGACGGCTTTCAGGGAAGGGAAAAAGAAGTGATCATCTTATCGTTGACCAGAAGTAACAAGAAAGAAAATATCGGATTCCTGAAAGACCTGCGTAGATTGAACGTCAGTATTACCAGAGCTAGGAGAAAGCTAGTTGTGATCGCTGACTGTAACACTGTTTCCACCCATCCTGTGTATGAGAAGTTATTTGATTATATAGAAAAGGAAGGCATAAAGTTAGATGTGAACGTTTGATCCTTAGAATCCAAAAGGAAAGACCAGGATAAAAGTTATACTTATCACTAGGAAAATGATCATAGTGAACAGATTGATCTGTGTGTTCGAGAACTCATATGGATGTTTTTCCTCTGTTTCATCTATCTGTTTTATATATCCGCTTGTCACCCATTCTACGGGTGCAAAATCCTTTGTAGCACCTTTATTAGATCTGAATAAAAATATTAATAGAAACAATCCACTCGTAAGTATTATCATAGGATTTAGCAAAAATGATACTATTATACCTATTGAAGATATAATCAGGAGATATATTGCCAAATTATTTTTATTTCTAATACCAAATTTAGAAATTAAAAATCCAAGTATAGCACCTAGGAGTATGCCTGGAAGTACTATGAAGTAACATAATATATCAAATTCGGTCATACGTTACCCAAATTAAGATAGTAACTTTATTATATATATGTATTTGGTTTTAAATGACCTCTTTCTGAGCCTCTATCAATTCTGATATCCCCTTCTCAGCCAGATCGAGCAATTTATCGTGCTCATCTCTTGTAAATACTGCTTCCTCTCCAGTAGCCTGTATCTCTATAAAATTACCTTCAGAATCCATCACTACGTTCATATCAACATCAGCGTTAAAATCATGCTCGTAACAAAGGTCCAATATCGGTTCACCATCAACTACACCAACACTTGTAGCCGCGATCTGTCTATTCATCGGATCTTCATCTAAGAGTTCTTCTTCTATCAACTTTTTGACTGCTATCTTTAGAGCGACCCATGCACCAGTTATCGAAGCTGTCCTCGTTCCACCGTCTGCCTGTAAAACATCACAGTCTATCCATAAGGTTCTAGGACCGACTTTGCTTAAATCTATACCTGCTCTCAATGCTCTACCGATCAGTCTTTGGATCTCTTTTGTTCTTCCTTTGGCTCCTCTTCTTTCTCTTCTTATCCTGCTCTCTCCACTACCTGGAAGCATGCCATATTTTGCTGTTAGCCAACCGTGCTGTTCTTCGTCATCGTTCTCTATCCATGGTGGTAGTGATTCTTCGACCATAACAGTACAGATCACTTTTGTCTTTCCGGTCTCTATCAATGCAGAGCCTTTCGGATTGTCTAGATAATTTGGCGTGATTTTGACCTCTCTAAGTTCATCGTTTTCTTTTGGCATAAGTACACCAATCCTTTGCAAGATGCTTTCTAATATAAATCTTCGGATTGATTTAGGACTTATAAATGGAAAAAGATTATAATCTCTATCATGATAAGGCAGAATATGGAGATCAGCGATAAACAGTTGATAACCCGTGGAGCAGAGGCTGAAGTATGGAAAGGGAAATGGAAAAGCCGTGATGTGATCCTTAAAAAAAGGGTCAAGAAAGGATATAGGCACCCTGAATTGGACCATAAGATTAGAAAACAAAGGATAAGGAAGGAAGCTAGACTATTAAGTGAAGCAAAAAAATTGGGAGTTCCTGTACCTATTATATATGATCTTAACGAAAAAACTACTGAGCTAGTTATCCAATTTTTTGAAGGAAAAAGAGTGATGGATAGTATCGAAAAAGGGATCGATGTAGATATGGAAAGGGTAGGTCGATACGTGGGTAAATTACATTCTGGCACGATCACTCACGGAGACCTAACCACATCCAATATAATCTATAATAAAGAAAAAGATTCTTTTTGCTTCATCGACTTCAGTTTGGGTGAAAAAGACTCCACTGTAGAAGATATGGGTGTTGATCTTCATCTCATAAGAGAAGCATTGATAAGTGTGCATGAGAACGCTAAAGAGCTTTATGAAGATATCTTAAAAGGATATAAAGAAACGTTTTCAGATGCTGATGAGATCATCGAAAGAACAAAAAATATCGAATCACGAGGTAGATATCAATGAATCAAGAGGAGATTTTGAACGTATTGACTTCTAACGAAGGAAAATTTAGAGAGTATAAAAGAGATCTAGAACCGTACTTCAGAGAGATCAGGATGGCTGATATCGGTTATCCGGAGATACAAGCTAATACCTTAGAAGAAGTGGTCAAATACATTTTAGATGAACTTTCTAGTTTTGCTCCACTGATAATAGATGACAGCGGTCTATTCATCGACTCTTTGAACGGTTTTCCAGGTGTGTATTCTTCTTATGTAATGGACACGCTGGGCTGTGAAGGTATATTGAAGCTCATGGATGGTGAAGAAAATAGAGATGCACATTTTGAATGCGTGATAGGCTACCTAAATGAAGATAAAGAACTGTTCAAAGGCATCTCAGAAGGTGTGATTACAGATGAGATGAGAGGCAGCGGTGGATTCGGTTACGATCCGATATTCAAACCTGTAGACAAAGATAAAACATATGCTGAGATGAGTACGAAAGAAAAAAACAAAATCAGCCATAGAGGAAAAGCTATGGATGAATTCCTAAATTATATAAAAAGGAAGCGTCTTTAGGAGAGAGATAGATTTAAAAGATTAATGTGAGGTTATGAATCATGAGAAAAAAAATAGCTACGTGTTTAGTTATCTTGTTTTTGTTAACGATGGCATTTTCATCTATAATCATCAGCACTGATGAAGTTAGAGGAGAAGAAGATAGCTTTGGAGGTTGGACTGTATTTAAAGGTAATAAAAAACATACGGGCTGTCAAGTTTCTATCGATGGAAATCCAAGATCTGAACTTGCATGGAATTTTTCAACTGATGGCAAAGTTTCATCATCACCCGTAGTTTCTGAAAACGGTATAATCTATATCGGATCTGAGGATGGTAAGTTTTATGCCGTAAATCCGGATGGATCTAAAAGATGGAGTGTGGATATAGGTTTTGTAGCTATTTCATCACCTGCTATAGCTGAAGATGGTACTATTTACGTTGGCTCTGCAGAAGGTTTCTACGCCATCACTTCAAACGGTGAGATCAAATGGAGCATGAAGGGAGTCGGTCAGGTAGTATCTTCACCTGTGATAAATGAAAATGATAATATCTATATAGGGACATTACAAGGTTTGATCAAGGTATCTGATGAAGGAGAAAAATTATGGACTTTGTCAGAAGTAGGAAGGATATGGGCAGCCCCTACGATAGATAGCGAAGGTATGGTCTATGTAGGTTCTCTTAATGCTAAATTATATTCAGTAACTCCTGACGGAACCATAAGATGGTATTTTAACTCTGATGATCAAATATTATCATCACCAGTAGTAGGAAAAGACCGTATCGTTTACTTTGGTTCTAGAAATAACAACCTTTACGCAGTAAATCAGCAGGGAAGAGAAGAATGGAAATATATCACCGAAAGTGAAATATGGTCCTCTCCAGCGATCGGAGAAGACGGAACGATCTATTTCGGTTCTACTGATGGAAATATATATGCTATAAATCCTGATGGCAGTAAAAAATGGAACTACACAACCAACGGCGCTGTACGATCTTCACCTGCAGTAGGTAAAGATGGAACTATATACATAGGATCTGATGACAACGATATATACGCGATAAATCCAAACGGGACTAAAAAGTGGAATGTAACATTTGACGGAAACATATTTTCGTCTCCATCGTTAGGACCAGAAGGTAACCTCTACGTTGGATCTCAGGATTCAAATCTATATGCATTCAAAAGGAAAACAACTGAATCTAGGATAGAAGAGATCATATCTAGTGATGCATTCCCAATCGCACTATTACTGATAGTAATGCTGGCAGTATTCATACCTATCAAAAAGAAAAAGTCATAGATAACACACTTTCATCATTTAACCTTTTTATATTTATTATATTTTGATTTAATAAATGAAAGGTGACTCTGAAAATTTAGTTTTTGAATATTCAGATCCTTCTTACTATCTTATATATATCCATAGGCTCCTCAGCGATATGATCTGCTGATTCTACTTCTTCTCTTCCGAAACCATAAGCCGCTCCGATACTCGGTACACCAACCTTTTTTGCTGCCTCGATATCGTGATATCTGTCGCCGACCATTACTGCTTTGTCAGTGTCTAAATCATCCAATAAAGAATCGAGTTGATCAGCTTTACTTTTTCCCGGTTCATTTCCTTTGATATGAGTGAAATAATGCTCAATATCAGTTGTCCTAAGAACGATCTCAATATATTTGACTCTTCCATTGGAACATATCGAAAGATCATAACCGTTCTTATCTAGTTCATCCATCATCTCTTTGATACCATCGTACAGTTCTCCTTTCTCCGGGATCAGTTTCTCTTCTTGATACTTTATCTCCTCTTTGAGACTCATGTAGAATTTTTCACCCATATTTGGTACAAGATTTCTGACTATGGTATCTGTGACCTCTCCGAACTGTCCCCTGATCTCATCATCAGTTACATCGTTTATATTGAATTTAGAGAGTGCAGTTTGTAACGCTTCTATACTCACTTTTTCAGTATCATATAACGTGCCATC
>CAYSTL010000094.1:0-6595 GCA_964433785.1 uncultured Thermoplasmata archaeon | reverse complement strand
GAGATACTGCTAGTTATATCGAAGTTGGCGATGCTGTTCTTGTTAAGATAACTAGTGTTGATGAACAGATGAAGATGCAGGTCACCATGGATGAAAAAGGTCTTCGTAAATTGAACGAGGGCCAGATTATAGAAATACCTCCATCCCAGGTACCTAGAGTTATTGGTCGTAAGGGATCCATGATTTCAATGTTGAAAAAATACACTGGCTGTAGAATATTTGTAGGCCAGAACGGTAGAATTTGGATAGATGGTGATCTAGAAGGACAATATCTTGCAGTAAAAGCGATTCAGATGATTGAAGAAAATGCTCAAGTTGTTGGTTTGACCGAAGCGGTGAAGCAATTCTTGAAGCAAGAAACTGGTAAAGATTTGGAGGATTAAATATGGGTAGTAATAAAGATATTGATTTGATTGATGAAGATGGTAAAAGATTAGATGGAAGAGAATTTGATGAGTTAAGACCTATTAGTATTGAAGCAGGAGTTTTAAAAAGAGCAGATGGTTCGGCTTATATTGAATGGGGTAAAAATAAGATAATGGCAGCTGTCTATGGTCCTAGAGAGATGCATCCAAGGCATGCTCAGGAGACAACTAAAGCGGTTGTTAGAGCTAGATACAATATGGCTGCCTTTTCAGTACCCGACAGAAAGAGGCCGGGACCCGACAGAAGATCAGTAGAGATAAGTAAACTGGTCTCCGAGGCTCTAGAAAAAGTTGTATTTACAGAGAAATATCCACGTTCAGTTATTGATGTATTTATCGAGGTCTTAGAAGCGAGCGCAGGTACTAGATGTGCAGGTTTGACTGTTGCATCAGTGGCTTTAGCTGACGCAGGAATACCTATGTCTGATCTAGTTCCAGCATGTGCATCAGGTAAAATCGATGGACAAGTGGTCTTGGACTTAGGTAAGGACGAAGATAATTACGGCGAAGCAGACGTACCTATAGGTCTGATACCAAAGGATGACGAACTTTGTTTGTTACAGATGGACGGTAATCTGACAGAAGAAGAGTACGAACAGGCTATGGATCTTTCTATTGAAGCCTGTCATGAGATCTACGAGAAACAAAGAGAGGCATTAACAGAGAGATATTCTACTACTATGGAACTCGATGAGATGGAAGAGATTACAGAAGAAATTGAAGATATAGAGGAGGAGGAATAAACATGAAAGAAATGCTTTCCAAGATCACTACTGATTATCTATACAGGCTTATCAAGGAAGATAAGAGGATAGACGAAAGAGATATGATGGAATACAGAGACCTGGATATCGAAACAGGATGGATCGGACCAGCTGAAGGATCAGCTAGAGTCACGCTTGGAGATACTGATGTTGTCGTCGGTATAAAGATGGAAATTGGAGAACCTTTCCCAGACACTCCCAATCAAGGTGTTTTGACCACTGCAGCAGAACTCATACCGATGGCCTCACCTGAATACGAATCAGGACCTCCTGGAGAAGATGCTACTGAACTCGCAAGAGTAGTAGATAGAGGAATCCGAGAAGGAGGAGTAGTTGATACTGAAGGATTATGTATAGAAGAAGGTGAAAAGGTATGGGTAATCCATATTGATATCCATGTATTGGACTTCGGTGGAAATCTATTTGACGCAGCTGGTTTAGGCGCTATGGCGGCTTTATTAGATGCTGAAGTTCCAGTAGAAAGGTTCGAAGATGACCTTGAAAAGGATGAGAATTATCCACTTCCGATACAACATACAGTTATACCAAACACATTCGTTAAGATCAAAGATAGTATCCTCTTGGATTCAAGGTTAGAGGAAGAAAAGATAGCAGATGCACGATTGACGGTCAGTACTAATGAAGAAGGAGATATCGTAGCGATGCAGAAAGGATTACGAGGAGTATTCGATTACGAAGCGACCAAGGAATGCATAAGAAAAGCCAAGGAGATCGGGCAAGAGATGAGAGAAGACCTGCTTGAGATAACAGGCAGGGAAAATCTTTAAATAAAGTGATTATAACCTTCTGAATAAAAAGGGGCTTTTAAGATGGCGAAGAAAGATAAAGTAGGCAGTAGTGGCCGTTTAGGACCCAGATACGGTGTAAAAGCGAGAAATGCAATAAGAGAAATCGAGGAAGCAAAAGAAGAAAGTTACGAGTGTCCTAGATGTAACCATGAGAAAGTAGAAAGACAAAGTTCTGGTATTTGGAACTGCCGCAAATGTGGATTGACCTTTGCAGGTGGAGCATTCAGACCTCAGACTGGTAGAAGAATTCATAGGATCAGTGAAGAGGAGGAATGAGATGTTTAGATGTGCTATCTGTGGAGAAAGAGTAAAAACCGATGTAGACATGGTCGGATTGCAGTGTGAAAACTGCGGAGGCCGTGTATTCTATAAAGAAAGGCCCAACGTAAAGAAAGAATTAAAGGCTAGATAATGATGAAAAGGGCCACTATCACGTTAAATAATATCAAAAATGCTGAAAAAGCACTAAGGCCTCTGGTACCTGAAGCAGATGAGGGGATGAAAAGAGTAGAGATCGATATATCTTTGAACCCACCCAAGATAGATATTAAAGCTGAAGACACCAGAGCATTGAGAGCATCGATGAACTCTTACCTTAGATGGCTGAATATATCTGAAGAAATATCTAAAAAATTTATAATGGAGGAATAAAAAATGGCTATGAATCAACAAGGTTTGCAGGAAGAAATCGCTAAGGCTCAACAATTACAACAGCAGTTACAGATGATAATGAGTCAGAAACAGCAATTGGAAGCAAAATCCAAGGATTTAGAAAGAGCACTGGATGAGGTAAACAGACTTGAAGAAGAGACCCCAGTATACAAGGAAGTTGGGGAGATTTTAGTTCAAGTCGAAAATAAAGAAGAACTCATCAGTGAACTCGAAGATGATAAAGAGTCAACAGATGTTAGACTCAAATCCTTGAAGAGCAAAGAAGAAAAGTTGAGAGATCAGTTCAAAGATATACAGGAAAAACTGAGCACACAGATGGGCGGTATGCAGCAAGGACCACAAGGCGGAGCCTAGATGAAAATAGATAAGGGGAAAAAAACCCTTATTTTAATTCATAATAATTCTGACCCAGACGCTATTGGAAGCGCTTTTTTTCTTAAAAATCGATATGGTGGAGTAGTAGCAACTCCGGGTAAACCAGATAAGCTCGGTTCTAATCTATTAGATTATTTGGATTTTGAAGTCAATTATTCAATGATAGATGATCACGAACAGTTGATCATTTTAGATACCCCTGACCCCAGACAATTGGAACCTTTCAGTTATGATGAAGATGAAGCTCTGATAATCGATCATCATAATACAGACAATTGGAATACTGATGTTGAGTATTTCGATAGAACTTCTTGTGCTGAGATAGTTTTTGATTTAGTGGACCCAGATAATCTTTCTAAAAGAGAAGCTATCGCTTTGATTGCAGGAGTGATAACTGACACTTCTAATCTCACTAGGGGGGATTCTAGAACATTTAGAACTTTGAGCAGAATTCTAGAACTGAGTTCTATTACCTTGAACGAAGTTAGAGAGATAATATCTGAAGATTTAAGTTATTCTGAAAAGGTAGCACGATTGAAGGGGGCTGAAAGGTCTTCATTCTGCGAGATAAATGGAATAATAATAGCTCAAAGCAAAGTTAGTTCATACGAATCATCAGTTTCTAGCTCTCTGCTGAGTTTGGGGGCAGATATAGCTTATACGGGATCACAAAGGAACGACGAATATTTGATCTCTGGAAGGGCTAAGGAAAGTATTATCGAAAGTGGATTTGATATAGGAGCTATCTTCCAAAAATTATCTGAGAAACATGATGAATTGAATGGTGGTGGTCATGAAGGTGCCGGTGTTTTAACCGGTAAAGGTGATGTAAAAAGAGAACTCAATAGATCTGTAAACATCTCTTTGAATAAAATAAGAGAATTAGGGATCAGTAATCCCAAAAATTAAGATCATTCCCCTTCAGGATATGCTTTTTTGATAAGATCTTCTTTTCCTTCAAATCTTTTTCTTATAGGTTCTAATATATCTATCAATTCTTCAGCAATTGCCATCTTTAGGTCCAAAGGATGAAGATCGTTAGAAAGGAAATCTTGTTCCACTTCTTCATAATTCTCGTAGACTAGATCTCCACCCCATTTATCAGGTCTCTCTATTACGAATTGTCTATCGTTTGAGTGGAGCACTGGGAATACTAAATATTTTAGATGTTCTAAAACTCCGTTATTTTCTTTTTCTCCAGCAGGACAATAAGCTGCCTTCATCTTTTCTTTGATAGTATCTTCATCGTCGAGTAAATCTATTTTGGATCCCTTTTCAGAGGCACTCATCTTCCCACCAGTTAATCCGGTTAATAGTGGTGCGAAGACACAGATCGGTTTCCTGTAACCAAATTTAGGTAGAATCTCTCTAGAAAGCATGTATATTCCTCTCTGATCAACACCACCATAAGCAACGTCTGCTTCCAGTGCGGCTACGTCTTCTGTCTGAAGTAGCGGATATATGAAACCCCCTAATTTTGGATTATCGCCATATCTTACGACTTCAGCTGCGGCTCTTTGGGTGCGATTTAGTGTCGTATCTGCAGCCATCTTCAGTACATCTAACATGTACTCACGGTCTAGCTCAAACGAACTGCCCTTAACGAATTCTAGGTCTGTCCAATCAACCCCTGTAGCTTCCATCATCCCTTTGATGCACTCTTCATAATATTCACTTCTAGCTTCCAACAGTTCAAAGGGACTTTTCAGATCATCTAGATGGGCATGGATATCAGCCAAAAGAACCTTGAATTTGAAGCCGGCTCTCAGAAAATCTGATATCTTCCTATGTGTTATAAAATGACCTGTATGCATCTTTCCAGTAGGTGCATCTCCGATATAGGCTACTGGTTTTTCTTTCTCGCTGAGTAAGTCTTTCAGTTCTTCCTCTGTAACTACTTCGTCTACTTTTCTACTAACAAGTTCAAAGCGCCTTTCGAAATCCATCGGTCAGTCATATCGGTTTTGTAATATGTATATTTTGGTTCTATCTATTTATATACTTTATAGAGTTCTCTATATTTAAGCCCTAAAAAAAGTAAAATTTATATCGGCATTAACTAATCAACGAACGATAAGATGGCTGAAAATTACGATGATCTGTTTAAACTAGACGACTTCAATTTAGACGGTAGCACTGTATTGTTGAGAATCGATATCAACTCTCCGATAGATCCCTCGACAGGCCGGATACTTGACGACCATCGGATGCAAAGCCATCTTGAGACTATAAGAGAATTAAAAAATACAAAATTGATAGTAATAGCTCATCAGAGCCGACCAGGGAAAAATGATTATACCAATTTGAAACCACATGCTAAAAGATTGGGTAAGTTACTCCGCAGAGAAGTCTTTTACATAGATGGTCTTTTTGATAGCCATGTTAAAGAAAGGATAAAGAATCTTAAGGAGGGAGATATCTTATTATTGGAGAATGCAAGATTTTTTGCTGAGGAGACCTACTTGAAAGGTGTGAAAGATTGGGAAAAACATGAAAACACCCATATTGTAAAAAATCTAGCTCCTTTGATAGATTATTTTGTACATGATGCATTCGCAGCAGCACATAGGGCACAACCGACTTTGGTCGGATTTACCAATATTGTTCCCTGTATTGCCGGTAGAGTTATGGAAAGTGAATTGGAGAATATGGGAAAGGTTTTCGAGGGAGATATGTCTCCAAAGATAGCTATCTTAGGTGGTATGAAGGTAGATGATTCTATAGAAGTGGCAGAGCATATGCTTGAAAATGAAAATATCAACACCATTTTAACAGCCGGTGTGACAGCCAATATATTTATGATGGCGTCAGGTTATGACCTGGGCCCTGGTAATCAAGAATTCCTAGAAAATGAGATACCAAACTACCAAGAAGATGTTGATAACGCTAAAAAATTACTTGACAAATTTGGAGATAAGATAAGGATTCCAAAAGATGTTGTTCTGAATGTAGATGGAGAAAGAAAAGGAGTCAGGCTAGAGGATTTAAGACCAAATAAGTATCCTATCTTTGATATCGGTCTAGATACTATAATGGAATACAATAAGATGATAAATAGATCAGAGTTGGTCATTTTGAATGGACCCGCCGGTGCTTTTGAGATGGAAGATTTTTCTTTAGGGACAACTGAACTGTTTAAAACAATTGCCCACACTAATGCCTACACAATAATAGGTGGTGGACACAGTACAGCAGTTCTAGATTCTTTGGATTTAGAAGAAGAGATAGATCACGTTTCTACTGGAGGTGGATCTTGTATCAATTTCCTAGCTGGTAAGGATCTAGTTGGAGTGGAATCTTTAAGGAAATCATATAAGAAATTTGAGGAATTATGAATTTCCATTCATAATTATTTTATAGATGAGCTTTTTATGGAAAGTTGAAATCTGTGTGTGTTGTTTGATGGTATAATGTCACCGTTTGAGCCAGAAATTACAAATTTCTGGTGAGTATGTGGGATTTTGTGAAACAAAATGCCACCGTAGCTTAGCTGGCCAAAGCGATGGTTTCGTAAACCATAGACCACGGGTTCAAATCCCGTCGGTGGCTT